>NZ_QAIU01000544.1:0-7088 GCF_003061205.1 Pseudomonas sp. HMWF006 | reverse complement strand
CCGGTTATGTGCCGGCTCACGAACTGAACATTCCGCTGCACACAGCCATTCAGGAAATCGCTGAAGAGTGCCTGCTGGAGACGCCGGAAGGCTGGCTCGGCGGGCGCTTCAACGACACCTGGCTGCCGGCGCCCTACGCCTCGGCCCTGCACTATCGCGAGGCGTTGCCGTTTCGCCTGACCCCGTTGTCCGGATCGGCGCGGCCGATACGTTGCGCCAATCTGCAATTGGTCGAACGGCCGCGGGCTTATGTACATCTGCCGACGGCATCGCTGCAATTGATCTACGACCTGCGCCTGGACGTGCCCAAGGAAGCCAAATCCCTGAGCCTGTTTCATGTCGATGAACGTCTGGAGGGCGATCAACTGGTCGCGCGGCTGGACCGCAAACGCCCGGATCTGTACCTGATGCCGCTCAAGGATGGCGCGCCGCTGGCCGAGCTCTACACCCTCAAACGCGACAAACTTGTGCCGGCCGGCACGCGTGGCCTGTATCTGGCCGAAAGCTTCGCCACGCAGACCGGCTGGGTCGTGCGCGAAGAGCGAATTCGCTGGAAGGACTGGCTGGTGCAACAGGGCCTGCAACCGGCGAAAGCCCCGCGTCAGGGCCTCAAGCAGTTGAGCATCAAGGCGCTGCGGCTGGTCGGCCTGGGCAAAAAGCGCGCGAGCAAATAGCCGCTAGCGCCGGCGATCCATCCAGGTGCGCAGCGTGGCGAAGAAGTGGAAATAGCGGTTTTCGCGCTTGCCCATGCCGCGCTTGGGCGAGAACGATTCTTCGGCAAACGCCCCGGTAATCCGTACACGCGAGGCCTGGGTCGGCAACGTGCAGACCTTGGCACCCGCCTCTAGCAGCGCGTACTTGAGCAGACGCTCGGAATGCAGCTTGCGCCCCGTCGCCTTGCAGAAATCGAAAATGCGCTCGATGCGCTTGCCATAGGCGACATAGGTATCGCGCCCGCAAATGGCAAAGCGATCGTTCAGCCCGCCCCACCACTGCCAGTCCGGAATGTACGCGTTGTGGCGTCGCGCCTGCGCATGGTTGAACACATAACCGGGCAACGCGTTGTGGAAGAAATTGTCCGGTCGCACGAACACGACGAAATCCGGGTTGAACGGTTCGATCATGCCGGTGACGGTGTGCAGCGAGTTGAGCTGATAGATCAGGTTGCGCAGCGACGCATAGTCATCGCCCCAGGTATCGCCCTGAGCCTTGACCTGTTCGAAATCCCAGCGCTCCAGTACGCCCTCGGTCGAGGTCAGCCCGCCGGACATCGACTCGAAGGGTTGGTAGTTGTCCGCCGCCAGTTCGCCTTTTTCGCCAGAACGGGTGTTCTGCACTTCATCGATTTTATACAGGTGATAAAAGCACTTTACGTCGCTGCCCGCAGGCAACTGCGCCAGCACGTTCTGTTCGATGGAGGGGAAACAGATCGACGAATTTCTCGGAATCCCGAAAAACGCCACGGCAATTTTCAACACTCAACAGCACCTTTTGAAAGTAGTTCGGGCCTGCCGGCAATGCGGCACCGCTTATCGCTGGCGAAACAGCTTTTGCCACCAGCGGCGGGGTTGCAGTGGCACCACGATGATGTCCGATTTCTGCAGCCAGTCGCGCTCGTAATCCCAGGCGTGACCGCCCCACAATTTTCCCGCCTCGTTGGAAAACCCCAGGGTCAGGAGCTGGTAGGTGTAACCGGCGTGACCGCGCAACCAGTCGAACAGCACCAGCGTATTGAAGCCGGTGGAGGGCCCGACGTAGCGCTTGCCCCCTGGCCGGTCGACCGGGTAATTCCACAGCGGCGGCAACGGGATGCGGTCCCAATACATGGCCACCCGTGGCAACGGGCACATCGGTGCAGCGCAGCCGACGAGCATGGTGAAACAGCGTTCGCCCGCCCGCTCGATCAGCCGCTGCACGTCGGGGCCGTAAGGCAGACCAAAAAAGTAGGCGTCCGGCGCGTTGTAGCCATGCACGAAGACATTCACGCTTTGCGCGTTGAGCAGCGGTGCCTTGATGCAGGTATTGAAGCTGACGACGATGTCATCGGCACCGATGTCCAGCGCCTGAAAATCCGCCGCGGTGATGGCCGGATTGTTGGCGATCAGTACCACCCGCGCCGCACGGCTCAGACACGTGCGCAGCGCTTCGGGCAAGGCTTGCAGAACCGATTGGTCACCACCCGGCAGCGCATCCAGCGCCATGTGCTCGTCCATCATTCAGACCGGCACCTTCATGCCGTAGCGCAACTTCACCCAGAACCGGGTGAACGCCGAAGGCGGCTGCCATGGGCGCATTTCGCGCTGGATTTCGGTGGCGAGGGCCTGACCGACACGGGTGAAGGAATAGCGACTTTCGGCAAACGCCTGGCCATTGCGGGCAATACCTTCGGCCAGCTCGGGGTTGTCCTGCAGCAGTTTGATCTTCTCCACCGCCTCGTCTTCGCTGCGATAGAACACCGTGTTGTGCATGTCCTCGAAGCCCAGCAACTGATCCTCTTCGCCCTGACTCCACGCCAGCAACACGCACCCACAGGCCATGGCTTCGAAGTTCTTGATCATGAACTCGTTCATGCCGATATCGGCGCTGACGAAGATCTTGATGCGGTTGAGCGTCTCCAGGTATTCCGCGCCCGACTGGGTGCGGGTGACCAGCATGCCGGTGCGCTTGGAGAGCGACTCCAGCAATGCCTTGCGCTGGGCGTACTCGGTGCTTTTCAGGCTGCCGAGAAAACCGAGCGGAATGTCACGCACCGCACCGGTGTTGCGCAGCATCTGCTCGTCATAACCTTTGGAAACGAACACCGTGTCGATGCCTTCGGCCAGCATCTTGCGGGCAACGACGGCACCGGACACCAGCGCCCGGCAACTTGGCAAACGGCGATAAAGACGCGAATACACGCCGCGATACTTACTCGCCGGCATGTAGTTCTGATAGGCGTCGTGCTCGAGGAAGATCAGCCCGGGGATGCATTTGAGCACCTGCAGTTGCGTGGCCAGACGCTTGACCCGGGAGAAAATCACCACGCGGTCGAAGGTCTGGTAATCCACCGAAGCCAGAAATGAGCCCAGATTCAACTGCTGCTGCTTGCTCAAACGATAGATCAAACACTCATCACAGTTCTGCTGCACGATGTCGTAGAGCCGGTCGAGAATGACCCGCTGTTCGTCCATCACCAGGAGCATGACTTTCATAAATTAATTGACCACGCGGCGCAGGCAGGCAAGCGCATCGGATTCATGGCAGCCTGCATCAACGGAAACGATGAGATCCCCAAGGCAAAATCCGTTCACACGCCGTACACATCGGTAAAAATTCATCGGGATCAACGACTGCGAATCTTCTCGACAATCGCAGTTGTCGAGCTGTTTTCCACCAGTCCAAGCACTTTCACCGTGCCACCATACGCGGTCACGATATCAGCACCGACTACCTGATCAATCCCGTAGTCGCCACCCTTGACCAGCACATCCGGCTTGACTTCACGCAGCAGGTTTTCCGGAGTGCCTTCAGGAAAACTGATCACCCAGTCCACTGCCCCGAGGCCTGCCAGCACGGCCATGCGCCGGTCGACACTGTTGATCGGGCGGCCCGGCCCTTTCAGGCGGCTGACCGAGGCGTCGTCGTTGACCGCGACAATCAGCCGATCGCCCTGGGCTCGCGCCTGCTCCAGATAGGTCACATGCCCGGCATGCAGGATGTCGAAACAGCCGTTGGTGAAGACAATCCGTTCGTTATGCGCCCGGGCGTCGGCCACGGCCAGCACCAATTGCTCGAGGCCCAGAACACCGCGCTCGGAGCCTTCTTCACGCTGAATGGCGCGACGCAGTTCCGGCGCACTGATGGCAGCCGTACCGAGTTTGCCCACCACAATGCCGGCGGCCAGATTGGCCAGCGCGACGGCGTGGGGCAACTCTTCACCGGCAGCGATTGCGGCGGCCAGGGTAGAAATGACCGTGTCACCGGCACCGGTGACATCGAATACTTCGCGGGCACGGGCCGGCAGGTGCAAGGCCGGGTGATCCGGACGCAGCAGGGTCATGCCGTGTTCGCCACGGGTCACCAGCAGCGCACCGAGCTCGAGGTCGTGCATCAGCGCCGCGCCCTTGCTCACCAGTTCGTGCTCATCGGCACAACCGCCGACGATGGTCTCGAACTCGCTGAGGTTTGGCGTGAGCAGGCTGGCTCCGCGGTAGATGGTGAAGTCCTTGCCCTTCGGGTCGGCCAGCACCGGTATGTTTTTCGCTCGGGCCGCCTGGATCAGGGCCTGATGGTTTTTCAGCGCACCTTTGCCGTAGTCGGAAAGGACCAACACCTTGATGCCTTCGAGCAGGTCGTCGACCTGTGTGCCGAGCGCCAGGGCGTCGGTGGCGAACGGTTCTTCGAAGTCGATACGCAGCAATTGCTGGTGCCGGCTCATGACCCGCAGCTTGACGATGGTTGGCTGATGCGCAATGCGCTGAAACAGGGCGCGTACGCCCGCTCCCTTGAGACTGTTGCTCAGGCTGTCGGCGGCTTCGTCGTCACCGGTCACACCGACCAGGGACGCCGGCGCACCCAGCGCGGCAATGTTCAAGGCAACGTTCGCGGCACCGCCCGGACGATCTTCGATCTGCTCGACCTTGACCACCGGCACCGGCGCCTCAGGGGAAATCCGTGAGGTTCCGCCATGCCAGTAACGGTCGAGCATGACATCGCCGACTACCAAGACCGGGGCTTGATCGAAACGCGGCATGGACAACTTCATGGAGCAACCCACATACAAAATGAACAGGGGCGCGATATTAACACAGGGGAAAGCGCCGTCCGCCTCAATCTGAAAGGTCGCGCACCCAGAACAATTCGTGGCGCCGGACGGCCTTGCGGAAAAATTCGTTACTGCCCGTGACAGGCCAGCGCCGCCCCGCCAGTCCCTGCTGGATCCAGCGTCGCAACTGCCGCTTGAACACTTGCCCGCCCTGCAGGTCGTGCTCCATGGCCAGCGCCATGGCCTTGTCCAGTTGCACATCCGCAGGCACCAGCGGACTCCACAAGCGATCGGCCGGCAACGGCTCGATCGCCGGCGGCAAGGCAATCCCCGCGCCGGCCGGGCCCATTGGCCAGCGGTCGTTGTCGTGCAGGTGGTTGGCGTACATCAGCAGGGTCGTCGGTTTCCACTGGCTCAGGCCAACCGCCTCAAGCAGCGCCTGGGTCGACGCCACGTGATCGCTGTGCGGATCCAGCTCGGGATGCGGCGTCACAAGCACTTCAGGGCGGTAATGCTCGAGCAGCGCCACCAGGTCAGCGACCAGGTTGCGCCAGGTCGGCTGACCATCGACGTCGGCAGGCAGGCACAGTGGATTGTGTCGACGGACGCTGCGCACGTCGCTGTCCTGCGACTCCCGGGAACCGAACGCCTTCGTCGGCTCCTTGGCCATCTGCGGCAATTGCAGGCAGTAATAGCCCAACTGCACGCAACGCCCGGCAGGCACGCCGCCCCACAGCGGGATCGTCAGGCTGTCCCAACTGCGCAAGCGCCCCTTCAACCGCGCAGCCTGGGCCTGATCCAGCCCCAGACGCTGGAAGTTCTCAGCCTCGATCTCGCCCTGAGTCAGGGTGACGATGCTGACGTCTTCGCAGCGGCTGTAGAGGCCGAATGCGGCCAGCTCGGCATCATCTGCATGAGGGGCCACGACCATCACCCGCTGGCGGGCATAGTCCGGATTGGTCATGACCCACAGGGTGCCTGTGGCAGCCACCGCGCAATAGCGTCCGCGCAGTGCCAGCGTGCTCTGGGTCAGCGCAGTGGCCTGCCCGGACAGATTAAGGAATCGCCGCCCGTTGACGCCTCGTTCGAACGCCTGACAGTCATCGCCGATCTCAACCCAGGGATCGAGCCAGCGGCCCAGCCAATGGGCCTTTACGTGCAGCTCGAGAACAAGCGTCTCACCCGCTGCCAACGGCTCGCTCAGGCGTACCGTGCCGCCCTCCACGCTGACCGACTGACGGGCCGTGTGCGCAGGAAAGTCATAGTGATAGTCGTCAGAGGGCCGGTAGAACAAGTGATCGGCGAACCAGGCCTCGTGGGCCACCCAGGCCAGCACGAGCAGCACCGGTACCAGCCACCAGCCGGCCAGGAAGCCGATCAGCAGCAACGCCAGCAGAAAGACCACGAGAAACAGACGCTTGCTGCGTCGATGGGCCTTGAGAAGCTGTTGCTTGCGAGCGCTCATGAATTCAGACCTTGTAGACCGGCACCGTATGGCACCAGCGATCCTTGTACTCACGGTCGGCACGACCGAATGAATAACGCAACGGTTTGCCCAGTGCCTGCGCATCCGCCCAGGCCTGCTGGGTATTGACGAAACTCAGTACGCTGCCGGGGCTGAACTCGCGGCTCTGCGGGTCGACGCCGCCGTTGATGTATTCCAGCGACACCCATTGCGGCGCTTCGACGCGGTAGAGCACCTGAATGGCTACCGGCGCCGAATCGAGCATCGCCACAGAACCGGTCATGAATTCACGCAGCAGGGTAAAGACTTCCGCCAGCCCGGCCTTGCCCGGCACTTCGAAGCCCCAACGGCGCTGAAACAGATCGCCATACGCCGCAGCCTGTTCCTGCGGCGTGAAGTCGGACATCGGAACCAGCGACCCGCCCGCCTCTTCCAGCAGGCGCTGTTCGCGACGCTGGTTGTAACGGAATTTCTTCGAATACTCTTCCGGCAACCGGGCCAGGGCCAACCCTTCGGGCTGGACCTTCAGGGTGCTGATCTGCCCGGCATTCAGCTGGGAAACATAGGCCATGCGCTGGCGCACCGGCACGACGACATCCGGCGCGATGGGCAGGATGATTTCCGCATTGCCCATATCCAGCAAACCACGCTTGCCCTCGCGCTTGAGCACTTCCTTGGACAGCGCGACATGGCGGCCCCAGCAGGGAATGGCAGCGACCACGTCACCGTCGACAATCCAGCCCAGGTAACGCAACTCGATGCCAACGAACGTCGATAACCGCTCGACGACCTCGGGATGCGTCGCAACGCTGCCGCCGAAACGCTGCCAGGCGCGGGCGTAGGCATCCCGATCGATTTGCGTCCAGCCACGTTCACGAA
>NZ_QAIU01000543.1:22713-24350 GCF_003061205.1 Pseudomonas sp. HMWF006 | reverse complement strand
GATCTTGAACAGCACGTTTTCCATCACGTAACTGCCGTAGGGTCGCGCAAATCCTGGGCGGCGGGGGATGCGACCAGTCGTGGCGTGCGTCTGGCCGACATCGCCCTGCGCGGCGAAATGGGTATTCCCGGCGTGCTGACGGCCAGGCAATGGGGCTTCTACGACGTGTCGTTCAGCCACACCAACAACGATCTGGCGCTCAAGCCAGAGGGCAAGCGTGCCTTCAGTTTTTCGCGACCCTACGGCAGTTACGTGATGGAAAACGTGCTGTTCAAGATCAGTTTCCCCGCCGAATTCCACGCGCAAACCGCCTGCGAAGCGGCCGTCACCCTGCACCCGTTGGTGCGCAATCGGCTGCACGAGATTGACCGCATCGTCATCACCACCCACGAGTCGGCGATTCGCATCATTTCCAAAGTCGGGCCGCTGGCCAACGCCGCCGACCGCGACCACTGTATTCAGTACATGACCGCCGTACCGCTGGCGTTCGGTAATCTGGTGGCGGAGCAGTACGAGGATGATTTCCACGCCGCGCACCCGATCATCGATGTGCTGCGCGAGAAAATGGTCATCGTCGAGGATCCGCGTTTCACCCGCGAATATCTGGAGGCCGACAAACGCTCGATTGCCAACGCCGTCCAGGTGTTTTTCAAGGACGGTTCCAGCACCGAAAATGTGGTGGTGGAATACCCGATCGGCCATCGTCGCCGTCGCGCCGAAGGCATTCCATTGCTTGAAGACAAGTTCAAGGCCAACCTGGCGACGCGCTTCACCGCCCAGCGCAGCCAGCAGATCTTCACCTTGTGCAAGGATCAGGCGCAGCTTGAAGCCACGCCGGTCAATCGCTTCGTCGACTTGTTGGTGATTTAGGCGCAGCGCCAGAGATGCCGAGGGCTACAGGCTGCCCTCGACATCCTCCAGGCTGAACGTTTCGGTGTGGTCGTCGTAGGAGAAAATCTCCGCGTAACGGCCCCAGGCGATCACCACTTCCAGGGTTTTCTCGACGAAGGCTTCGGTCAACGAGTCCTGCAGTTCCTGCTCGAAACGCACTCGCGGCGCACGGTGACCATTGCGCTCCAGCAGCACCTGACGGATGCGCGCCGCCAGCGGCACATGGCGAATCAGGTGCTCGGCGAACAGGGTTTTGCGTTCCTGGGTGCCGTAGTCAGCGAACAGTTTACCGGCCTCGGTCAGGGTGATGTCGGCACCCTTGAGTTCGGCAAAACCGAGGTGTTCGATCATCTCGGCCACCGGAAACAGGTCATCGACTTCCAGCAAGCGCCGCTCGGCCACAGTGGGCAGACCGGCGTGGCCGTTGTAGGGTTCGGCGGCGATCGTTTCAATCAGGCCGGCCATCAGGTTGGTCGAGACTTCCGGCAGCGGGCTGCTCATTTTCAGCTCGGGCTTGCCGGCACTGGCATCGGCGCTGCGGCGGTCGGTCATCTGCGCGTAAATGTCATCGACCATCTGCCGAAAAGTCGGATCCAGCCGATTGCGTGGGTGGGCGAACGGCACTTTGATTTCCGCTACCACCCGCCCGGGGTTGGACGACAACACCAGAATGCGGTCGCACATCAGCACCGCTTCTTCGATGTTGTGGGTGACGATCAGGATCGATTTGATCGGCAGTTGTTTGC
>NZ_QAIU01000543.1:14359-22703 GCF_003061205.1 Pseudomonas sp. HMWF006 | reverse complement strand
GTGCGCGGGCGAAGCCCACACGTTGGCGCATGCCCCCGGACAGCTCGCGGGGGTAGGCGTTTTCGAACCCGTCGAGGCCGATCAGGTCGATCGCCGCCAGGGCGCGTTTGCGCGCGGCCTTGCGCTCGACCTGCAACGCTTGCAGGCCGGCCTCGACGTTTTCCAGCACCGTCAGCCACGGGAACAGCGCGAAGGTCTGAAACACCATCGCCACTCCTTCGGCCGGGCCGTCGAGCGGTTTGCCGTTGTACAGGACTTCGCCCGACGAAGGTTCGATCAGCCCGGCGATGATCCGCAGCAAGGTCGACTTGCCCGAGCCGGAGCGGCCGAGCATGCCGACGATCTCGCCCTCGCGCAGGGTCAGATCGACGCCGCTGAGCACCTGCAGTTCTTCCTTGCCTTTGCCAAACACCCGGTTCACATCGCTGAGCGAATAGATTTCAGGGCTGGCGGCGGTTGGTTCGGTATAGGTATTCATCACAGCGAATCCCATCAATTGAGGCGAAGTTTGTTTTCGGCCACGGCGTACATCGGCCGCCAGACCAGGCGGTTGAAGGCCACGACGAAGATCGCCATCACCACCACGCCCAAGGTGATTTTCGGAAAGTCCCCGGCGGCGGTGGTCTGGGCGATGTACGCCCCGAGGCCGTGAGCAACGACTTTGTCCTGCCCCCAGGAGACGAATTCGGAAACGATGCTGGCGTTCCACGCGCCGCCCGAGGCGGTAATGGCGCCGGTCACGTAGTAGGGGAAAATCCCTGGCAGCATGACCTTGCGCCACCACAACCAGCCGCGAATGCGGAAGTTGGTCGCGGCTTCCTTGTAGTCATTGGGGAAGGCGCTGGCCCCGGCGATCACGTTGAACAGGATGTACCACTGCGTGCCGAGCACGATCAGCGGGCTGAGCCAGATGTCCGGGTTCAACTGGTAGCGCAGGATGACGATGACGAACACCGGGAACAGCAGGTTCGCCGGGAATGCCGCAAGGAATTGCGCCAGTGGCTGGATCTTTTCCGCCAGCGCCGGGCGCAGGCCGATCATCACCCCCAGCGGCACCCAGATCAGCGAGGCGATGAAGATCAGCCCGGCCACCCGCAGCAGGGTGAAGCACCCCAGCAGCAATACGTGGCCAACCTCGCCGAGGGTCACTTCGGTGCCGACATACAGCACGATGTGGTACAGCGCGTAAGCGGTGAGCAGCGCGATCAGCGTGCCCCAGACCCCGTCGATCAGCTTCGACGTCGCCGGGTTGTCCGAGGCGATGGCCTGGCGCGCCGCGCGCGGCAGGTTCAAACGCATGTTGCCGAGCCGGCTGATGACGCGACTGAACGGGCGCAGCAGGCGCTGGATCAAGCGGGTGCGCTGGATCAGGTTCAGCACCCATGACTCTGGCGCGGCGGTCTGCGAAGCGGTGTTCTCCATGCGGAACTTGTCGGCCCAGGCCACCAGCGGGCGGAACAGGAACTGGTCGTAGATGAGGATGACCACGATCATGGTCAGGATCACGTAACCCACCGCGTGCAGGTTCTGTTGCGCAATGGCCAAGGCCAGGTACGAACCGATTCCCGGCAGGGTGATGGTCTGGTCGCCGACGGTGATCGCTTCCGACGCCACCACGAAGAACCAGCCGCCGGACATGCTCATCATCATGTTCCAGATCAATCCGGGCATGGCGAACGGCACGTCGAGCTTCCAGAACTTTTGCCAGCCGGACAGTTGCAGGTTGGTCGACACCTCCACCAAGTCGCGCGGCAGCATGCGCAGCGACTGGTAGAAGCTGAAGGTCATGTTCCACGCCTGACTGGTGAAAATGGCAAAGATCGCGGCGAACTCGGCGCCCAGGACCCGGCCGGGAAACAGCAGCAGAAAGAACGTCACGGTGAACGAGATGTAACCCAGCACCGGCACCGATTGCAGGATGTCCAGCACCGGCACCAGCAGCTTTTCCGCGCGGCGGCTTTTGGCTGCCAATGTGCCGTAGAGCAAGGTGAAGATCAGTGCCGCGACCATCGCCGCGAGCATGCGCAGGGTGGTGCGCATCGCATATTCAGGCAGGTTGCCCGGGTCGAGAGAAATCACCTCGCTCTGCAAGGTGGCGATTGGCGCCCAGGTTTCCCGGGCGGTAATCGAGAAAAACAGCAGGAAGCCGACCACCAGCGGCAGGGCGATCAAATCCCAGCGATTGGGCAGCAGGCGTCTGGCCGTGGCCGGGATGTAGTGACGGAACACTTTCTTCATAAGCTGTGATTCCAGCGGTTTCCGAGTGGGGCGTGGCAGTCTGAGCGTAGCTTTTGTCTGCACGACCCACCGAGAATGAGCGGACGCTCGTTCTTCAGGTTCAAGTGGGAAGTGAATGTTGCAGGCCTGTTGAATTCGACAGGCCGGGAGGGCAGGCGCATCGGGTGTTTAACCCGGATGCGCTGCTTGCGCGGATTGTATTGTTTGAGATGTTACAAAGACGTAAAGAACGCGTCGGTTTTGGGTGAAGAAATTTTCATCCACGCAAGCTCGACCGTTCAGGCGAAACGCAGGATCACCCGACGATTGTGCTGGCTTTTCTTCTCGATTTTTTCGCAATAGACCTCGCCGATTTCCCGGGTGTTGAGCACGTGGGTGCCGCCACAGGGCTGCAGGTCGATGCCTGCCACCTCAATCACCCGCAGATCGCCCTGGATCGCCGCTGGCCGGGTGGTCTTGCTGCCGATCCTTGCCAGCAGCGCAGGATATTCCGCGGCCGGCAGGCTCAGGACGTTGACCGCGCATGCCTGTTCGATCAGCGCGTTGAGATCGTGGGTGATGCGGTCCTTGTCGAGGGTCATGTCCGGCAGGTCGAAATCCAGCCGGCCCTTGTCGGCGCTGATGCTGCAACCGGTGACCGGCGCATTGATCAGCGCGCCCAGCAGATGCAGGCAAGTGTGCATTTTCATGTGCTGGTAACGCCGCTGCCAGTCGAGGCTGGCGTTGAGCTGGGTGCCGACGCCAAGGTGCGGCGGACATTGCGCCACCTGATGCCAGATGATCGACGGCAGCGCCGGGTCGCGCAGGGTGCCGGTGACATCAATCCGGGTACCGTCCGCGAGGCTGAAGTGGCCGCTGTCTCCCGGCTGCCCGCCACCGCTGGGATAGAACAGCGTATGTTCGAGCACCACAGCTTGATCGACCACGGCAATCACGCGTGCGCTGAAATCGCGCCGATAAGGTTCTGCGTTAAACAGGCTCAGGGTTTCCAGGGTGTGGACCGACATTTGAACCTCCGATGTTCAATGATGGGGGGCGGATCAGCGTTTAAGCGGCAGCTTGGTGATCGCGAAACCGGCGAGCAGGATTGCCGAGTACAGCATCAGGTCCCGGGAGATCGGCGTGCCTTCGTACCAGGCGCCGATGAGCAGGGCGAACACCGGGAAGATGATGAAGACGAACGACAGCAGCACCGGGCTCAGGCGTTTGAGCAGGATGAAATACACGATAAAGCCGCCTACCGACGCCACCAGTCCGAGGTAGAGCAGGGCGCCCCAGGAGCGTGCGCTGATGTCCTTGAAGACCGGTGTTTCCAGGTTTAATCCGACAATCAATAACATCAGTCCGGCGATGCCGATCGGCAGAGTGTTGTAGGTGATCACGCTGATTGCGCTGCCGTGTTGCTTGGTCACCACGTAGCACAGCGCATGCAGGATCGCCGCACACAGAATCGCCAGTACGCCGAGCCATTCCGCTTGATCCAGATGCAGGCCCTGGCTGCGAATGATCATGTACAGGCTGGCGAAACCGATGGCGATACCGAGCATTTGTGTCGGGAGGATTTTCTCGCGCAGGAACAGCGAGGAAAACACCAGGATAAACACCGGCATGCAGCTGAACAGCAGCGCGGTCAGGCCCGATGAAACATGCAACTCGCCGTAGTTGAGCAAGTAGTACGGCAGGCTGAAATACGACAGCGTGACGAACAGGAAAAACCAGCGGCTTTGCCGTGGGAACAGCAGCGGCTCCTTGCGCAACACGGCAAAGCTCAGGAACAGCGGAAAGGCAATCAGAAAACGCAGGCCAGCAGCCGTCAGCGGCGGCACACTTTCCACGGCAATCTTGATCCCCAGCCAGGTGGTACCCCAGCTCAGGCAGACGATCAGAAACAGCGTGCAGGTGAACAATCCGGCGAGCCAGGGTTTGCTCGCATTCAACGGCGTGCTGATGACAGTCGACATGCATTGTGCTCCGCAGCAGAGGAATTGACCTCGTGGGTGAAAAGGGCTATCCCTGATTGCACCTGTTTTCAGCACGCTATTCGGGGCGACAATGACTGTCAAAATAAGTATTGCCACGGTGTCAATCCTGCGTGACGGTCTCGCCAATGGCGTCGGCGTGAAGTACAAGCGGCTGGCGGATGCGGTGGAACGCGCCCTAGCCGAAGGCGTGATCGCCGCCGGCGCGAAATTGCCGCCGCACAGGCTGTTGGCTGACAGCCTGGGTGTGACCATCGGCACCATCAGTCGCGCTTATGGCGAGCTGGAGCGGGTCGGGCGGGTGGTGGCGCGTGTCGGCGATGGCACTTACGTGCGTGAGCGCGGCCTGGAGCGTTTGCGGGACAAGGGGTTTCGCAATGTCAGCGAAGAGCCGCGGGCCTGCTTCGACATGAGTCGGAATCAGCCAATTCCCGGGCAGGAAAGCGCGTTCATGAGCCTGACGCTGCAGGCGTTGGCCAACGATTCGCACAGCTTGCAGCAGTTGACCGGGTACACCGCCGAAAGCGGCCTGCCCCGACATCGGCAGGCGGGGGCGTACTGGCTGAGTCATGGGGCATTTCAGGCGGATGCCAATCAGGTGCTGTGTGTCAACGGTGGTCAGCACGGACTGCTGTGCGCTTTGATGGGCTTGCTCAAGGCCGGTGACACCGTGGTCACCGAGCATCTTTCCTACCCGGGGTTGATCAGCGTCGCACGCCAACTCGGGATCAAACTGATCGGTGTCGCCATGGATGCCGAAGGCTTGTTGCCGTCAGCGCTGGAGGACGTCTGCCGACAGCATCGGGTGTCGGCGTTGTATTGCACACCTACCATCCAGAATCCTACGGCGGCGGTGATGTCGGTGCCACGGCGCGAAGCCATTGCCGAAATCTGCCGGCAACACAATCTGCTGATTTTCGAGGACGAGGCGCATGCGCTGCTGGATCGCCAGCGACCGTTGCCCCTGAGTGCGTTTGCCGCAGAACGCTCGGTGCTGATCGGGAGCCTGAGCAAAGTAGTTTCGGCCGGGCTGCGTGTCGGTTACCTGCACGCGCCGCACGCGTTGCTCGGGCGATTGAATTCAGCCATTCGCGGGACGTGCTGGATGGCCAATCCGTTGGCAATGGAAGTGGCCTGCCGCTGGATCGAAAGCGGCATTGCCACCCAACTGCTCAACGAACAAATCAGTGAAATCGGCCGGCGCAAGGCGTTGGTCAGCCCCGCACTGACCGACCTGGTGTACCGGACTCACATCCACAGCCCGCATTTCTGGATTGAAGTGCCTGAGGCATGGCGCGCGTCGCAGATTGCGGCGGAACTGAAGGAGAACAGTTATTTGGTGTCCACCGCCGAGGCGTTTGCCGTCGGGCATGCCGCGGTGCCGCAGTTTATTCGGGCGAGTGTGTGCAATTCGGTGGGGGATGATCGGTTGTTGCTCGGCGGGTTCGAGGCCCTGGCCAGGGCATTGACCGAGACCGTGTAATCGTTCATCGCGGGCAAGCCCGCTCCCGCAGGGTTTTGGGCGCCTGCAGGTTTTGTATTCACAACAAAGCCCTGGGGGAGCGTGGCTTGCCCGCGATGGCGTCTTGTCAGACACGGCAAAACTACTTGAAGCGCCGCTCCACACCTTTCTCCACCAGAATCTTCGCCGAAATCTCTTCCACCGAAAAATGCGTGGAGTTGATGTGCGGAATGTTTTCGCGGCGGAACAGGTTTTCCACTTCGCGCACTTCGAATTCGCACTGGGCGTAGCTCGAATAGCGGCTGTTGGGCTTGCGCTCGTTGCGGATTGCGGTGAGGCGATCCGGGTCGATGGTCAGGCCGAACAGCTTGTGCTGGTGGGCGCGCAGCGCGGACGGCAGGGTCAGGCGCTCCATGTCGTCTTCGGTCAGCGGATAGTTGGCGGCGCGGATGCCGAATTGCATCGCCATGTACAGGCACGTCGGCGTCTTACCACAACGCGACACGCCCACTAGTATCAGGTCGGCCTTGTCGTAATAGTGGGTACGCGCGCCGTCGTCATTGTCGAGGGCAAAGTTCACCGCCTCGATGCGCTCCATGTAATTGGAGTTGTGCCCGATCGAATGGGACTTGCCGACGGTGTAGGACGAATGCTCGGTCAGTTCCTGTTCGAGCGGGGCGAGGAAGGTCGAGAAAATGTCGATCATGAAACCATTGGAGGTCGCGAGAATCTCACGAATGTCCTGATTGACGATGGTGTCGAAGATAATCGGCCGAAAGCCGTCGGTTTCAGCGGCTTTGTTGATTTGTTGTACCATGGCCCGCGCTTTGTCCGCGTTGTCGATATACGGCCGCGTGAGCTTGGTGAAGGTAATGTTTTCGAACTGCGCCAGAAGGCTTTGACCCAGGGTTTCGGCGGTGATGCCGGTGCCATCGGAGATAAAGAAAGCAGATCGTTTCATTTGCACCTTGGGCCTTAAGCTAGTCATCAATCTTGGATATGATAGGCGCGATTTGTCGGCCGCCATTGGCCCGCATTCTCACTTATTTTCCAGGTCCAGGCCATACAACCGGCCAACGCTCCCCCGAGCTGCCGGTTTCTGAGCTTTTCCAACACAGTTAGTGGAGAGATCACCTTGGTAGAGTACGTAGTTTCCCTCGATAAGCTCGGCAAACACGATGTTGAGCATGTGGGGGGCAAGAACGCATCCCTGGGCGAGATGATCAGCAACCTGGCGGGTGCCGGTGTGTCGGTCCCCGGCGGCTTTGCCACCACCGCGCAGGCCTATCGCGACTTTCTCGAACTGAGCGGCCTCAACGATCAGATCCACAAGGCTCTCGACGCCCTGGACGTCGACGATGTCAATGCGCTGGCCAAGACCGGCGCGCAGATCCGCCAATGGATCATGGACGCCGAATTCCCTGAAAAACTGAACACCGAGATCCGCACCGCATTCGCCGCGCTGTCGGCCGGTAACCCTGACGTGGCCGTGGCCGTGCGTTCTTCCGCCACCGCCGAAGACTTGCCGGATGCCTCGTTTGCCGGTCAGCAGGAAACCTTCCTGAACATCCGTGGCGTGGAAAACGTTATCCGCGCTGCCAAAGAGGTGTTCGCTTCGCTGTTCAACGACCGTGCGATTTCCTACCGCGTGCACCAGGGCTTCGACCACAAACTGGTCGCCCTGTCGGCTGGCGTGCAGCGCATGGTGCGTTCGGAAACCGGCACTGCCGGCGTGATGTTCACCCTCGATACCGAATCCGGTTTCCGTGATGTGGTGTTCATCACCGGCGCCTACGGCCTGGGCGAAACCGTTGTACAAGGCGCGGTGAACCCGGACGAATTCTACGTGCACAAGGGCACGCTGGAGGCCGGTCGTCCGGCGATCCTGCGGCGCAACCTGGGCAGCAAGGCGATCAAGATGATCTACGGCGACGAGGCCAAGGCCGGTCGTTCGGTCAAGACCGTCGATGTCGACAAGGCCGAGCGCGCGCGTTTCTGTCTGAGCGACGCTGAAGTCAGCGAGCTGGCCAAGCAAGCGATGATCATCGAGAAGCACTATGGCTGCCCGATGGACATCGAGTGGGCCAAGGACGGTGACGACGGCAAGCTGTACATCGTGCAGGCCCGTCCGGAAACCGTGAAGAGCCGCACCCAGGCCAACGTCATGGAACGTTACCTGTTGAAAGAAACCGGCACCGTGCTGGTCGAAGGTCGTGCGATTGGCCAGCGCATCGGCGCCGGCAAAGTGCGCATCATCAAGGACGTGTCCGAGATGGACAAAGTCCAGCCGGGCGACGTCCTCGTGTCCGACATGACCGACCCGGATTGGGAACCGGTGATGAAACGCGCCAGCGCCATCGTCACCAACCGCGGCGGTCGTACCTGCCACGCAGCGATCATCGCTCGCGAGCTGGGCATTCCGGCAGTGGTCGGTTGCGGTAACGCCACCCAACTGCTGAAGGATGGCCAGGGCGTGACCGTGTCCTGCGCTGAAGGCGACACCGGTTATATCTTCGAAGGCGAACTGGGCTTCGACATCAAGAAGAACTCCGTCGACGCCATGCCAGAGCTGCCGTTCAAGATCATGATGAACGTCGGCAACCCGGACCGCGCCTTCGACTTCGCGCAGCTGCCGAACGCCGGTGTCGGCCTGGCCCGTCTGGAA
>NZ_QAIU01000543.1:13222-14349 GCF_003061205.1 Pseudomonas sp. HMWF006 | reverse complement strand
GAACTACGACGGTCTGCCACAAGAGATCAAGGACAGCGTCGATAAACGCATCGCCGGTTACGATGATCCGGTCGGTTTCTACGTCGAGAAACTGGTAGAAGGCATCAGCACCCTCGCGGCCGCTTTTGCGCCGAAGAAAGTCATCGTGCGCCTGTCGGACTTCAAGTCCAACGAATACGCCAACCTGATCGGCGGCAAGCTCTACGAGCCGGAAGAAGAAAACCCGATGCTGGGCTTCCGTGGCGCTTCGCGTTATATCAGCGAATCGTTCCGTGACTGCTTCGAACTCGAATGCCGCGCGCTGAAGCGTGTACGCAACGAGATGGGCCTGACCAACGTCGAAATCATGGTGCCGTTCGTCCGTACCCTCGGCGAAGCGAGTCAGGTTGTCGATCTGCTGGCCGAAAACGGCTTGAAGCGCGGCGACAACGGTCTGCGCGTGATCATGATGTGCGAATTGCCCTCCAACGCGATCCTTGCTGAGGAATTCCTCGAATTCTTCGACGGTTTCTCGATCGGTTCCAACGACCTGACTCAGCTGACGCTGGGCCTGGACCGCGACTCCGGTATCATCGCGCACCTGTTCGACGAGCGTAATCCGGCGGTCAAGAAGCTGTTGGCCAATGCGATTGCTGCGTGCAACAAGGCCGGCAAATACATCGGTATCTGCGGTCAGGGCCCGTCCGACCACCCTGATCTGGCCAAGTGGCTGATGGAGCAGGGCATCGAAAGCGTGTCGCTGAACCCGGACACCGTGCTGGAAACCTGGTTCTTCCTGGCGGAAGGTCAGGCGCAGGCCTGATCAGTATGTGAACGGCCCGCTCCCTTCGGGGGGCGGAGCCTTGAAATTCAAGTAGGGCGGGCTCCTGTAGATGCCGCCCTTTTTTGTGCAAGAGCATTATGCAAAGCAGCAGCAACCTATTTCCTGTCGCCCTGATCAGCGCCGAACGTCGCGGTGATCTGAGCGAAGACGTGTATCGCTTGAAACCCGGCAACAGCCCGGACTGGTCCGTGGAAATCGCCGTGACCCGCTTGGGCATGGCCGATGAACCGGCGTCCCGTGGCGTGCCGGTGATCTTGCTGCACGGCAGTTTCTCCAACCGGCGTTTCTGGTTTTCCCCCAAGGG
>NZ_QAIU01000543.1:0-13212 GCF_003061205.1 Pseudomonas sp. HMWF006 | reverse complement strand
CGTCTGGGCTACGACGTGTGGATCCCGGAGATGCGCGGCCACGGCCTGTCGCAGCGCAATGAGGATTACCGCCGCAATCGTGTGGCTGACTACGCCCGTTACGATCTGCCGGCGATTGCCGCGTTCGTGCGCGAGCAGAGCGGGCAGGTGCCGCACTGGATCGGCCATTCGCTGGGCGGCATCACCCTGGCGGCGGCGCTCGGCGGCGAATACCTTGGCGAGCCTGCCGTAGCTTCTGCGGCGTTTTTCGGCACCCAGGTCAGCCGCACCTACTGGCCGCTGAAGATCCCGCCAGTGGAGTGGAGCGGGCGCTTCATTCTCAAGCGTTTCGCGCAATTGTCCGGCTCGCGTCTCAAGCGCGGTCCGGAAGACGAGCCGATCGGTCTGGCGCTGGAAAGCATGCGCTGGTACGGCCTGTTCGGCCGTTTTGGCGACAAGGACAAGGATTGGTGGGCCGGTCTCGCCGAGGTTCAGGTGCCGGTGCTGGCGGTGACGGCAGCGGGAGATCATCAGGACCCGGCGTGGGCCTGTCGCAAGCTGTTCGAGCAAATCGGTTCCGAGCACAAACAGTTCGTCAACCTGGGGCGTGAGCAGGGCTTTAGCGACAACTTCGGGCATGTCGAGATGCTGGTCAGCAAAACGGCGCAGGCCGAAGTCTGGCCACTGGTTGCTCGCTGGCTGCAGGATCAGCACACGCCACTGCTGGGCGAGAAACCGGACCTGGCCGCGGCGGTTTGAGCTGCAGGCGCTGAAAAGGCCATTTCGTTCAGATCGGCTTGCGGCTAAGATATGACGCATTGTGCAATTTTGGTCATATTTAGTGGCTGTTTAGCTATTACGTTTCAGCAATTGTTCAGGTTCGTTCAGCGACCATTGCATGAACTAAGGTAAACAGCGACCGCCGGGACTCGTTTCAACAGAGTGCGACATCCTTGATCGTCTTCCTTGTTACAGGAGTTTTTCGATGAACCATTACCTCACGCCTGACCTGTGCGACGCCTATCCGGAGCTGGTGCAGGTGCTGGAACCGATGTTCAGCAATTTCGGCGGCCGTGATTCCTTCGGCGGCGAAATCGTGACCATCAAATGCTTCGAAGACAACTCGCTGGTCAAAGAACAAGCCGAACACCAGGGCAATGGCAAGGTGCTGGTGGTCGATGGCGGCGGTTCGCTGCGTTGTGCGCTGCTGGGCGACATGATTGCCGAGAAAGCTGCGAAAAACGGCTGGGAAGGGCTGGTGATCTACGGCTGCATCCGTGACGTTGACGTGATCGCGCAGACCGATCTGGGCGTTCAGGCCCTGGCCAGCCATCCAAAGAAGACTGAAAAACGCGGCATCGGCGACCTCAACGTCCCGGTGACCTTCGCGGGCGTGACGTTTCACCCCGGCCAGTACATTTATGCGGACAACAACGGCGTGATCGTCTCGCCGAGTCCGCTGAAGATG
This sequence comes from Pseudomonas sp. HMWF006, assembly GCF_003061205.1. Classification (NCBI taxonomy): domain Bacteria; kingdom Pseudomonadati; phylum Pseudomonadota; class Gammaproteobacteria; order Pseudomonadales; family Pseudomonadaceae; genus Pseudomonas; species Pseudomonas sp. HMWF006. Next base: position 11,765 of record NZ_QAIU01000543.1, on the reverse strand, counting down.
CCTGAATAAACTGCGGTACGACCAAGGGATGCGGATGTTCGAGGAAGAAAACGCGCAATGGGGGCTGGTGCATGCCCTGGTGCTGGACGGTAAAGGCGGTGCGCGTTCGATAGCCCGGACCGAGCTCGACGATTTGCAGCTGCAGGCGCATGAAAGCCTGTGGCTGCACTGGGATCGCAGCCATCCGCAAACCCAGACCTGGCTGCGTCGGTCCAGTGGACTCAATGAGTTCACCTGCGACTTGCTGCTGGAAGAGAACACCCGTCCGCGTCTGTTGCCGTTGCCCGATTCCGAGCTGCTGCTGTTTCTGCGCGGGGTCAACCTCAATCCGGGGGCTGAACCTGAAGACATGGTTTCGGTGCGGATTTTTGCTAGCGCCCAACGTGTGATCTCCCTGCGTCTGCGTCCATTGCGTGCCACCGATGAGTTGCTGGCTCAACTGGCGGACGGCAAAGGCCCGAAAACTTCCTCCGAACTCATTCTTTATCTGGCGCAGTTCCTCACCAACAAGGTGCAGGATCTGGTCACTTGCCTCTCGGAAATCGCCGATGAGGAAGAAGAAAAGATGGATGCCGACGAACGGTATACTCCCGAGCATGGCGCCATTTTGCACATCCGTCGTCGGGCGGCCGGACTAAAGCGTTTTCTTGCACCGCAGCGGGATATTTTCGGACAACTCACGCGGATAAAACTGCCGTGGTTTGTCGATGACGATGCCGATTACTGGAACGAACTCAACAACAGCCTGACCCGCTATCTCGAAGAGCTCGAATTGACCCGAGAGCGCGTGGGGCTTGTGCTGGAGGCCGAAGACCGGCGTTTGAGCGAGCGCATGAATCGCACCATGTACCGCTTCGGGATCATCACCTGCATCTTTTTGCCGATGAGTTTCATCACCGGTCTGCTGGGCATAAACGTCGGCGGTATCCCGTTCTCCAGCAGCCCTTATGGTTTCCTGATTGCCTGTCTGACGGTACTCGCCCTGGCCTGCGGTCAGTGGTGGTTATTCCGTCGTTTGCGCTGGGTATGAAGATGGCGCATGTGACCCGACCAAATCTGCCCGCGTCTTTCACAGACATCACGAGAGGTGCGTATGCACGATCCGTTTGAACAGTCTTTGCGCGACATGCTCAACGCCTCGCCGTCCGGCCGCGACGACGACGCGTGCCTGGGCCGCGTACTCAAAACCGCCAACCGCCAGGTTGGCGCCGGTGATCTGTTCAGCCTGCTGGGCCGTTGGCTGCCCGCGCTGATGATCGCCCTGAATAACGGATCGGCCCACGTCTCGCCGGTTTCCCGTCTTCGTAAACCTGCTGACCGCACTGCTGATAAGGCTGATTGAATATGGAACTTGATCTCTGGACTCAGAGCCTCGTCACTGCAATGACTGCGTTGTGGACCAAAGTCGCCAACTTCATTCCGAATCTGTTCGGCGCCCTGGTGGTGCTGCTGTTGGGTTTCGTGGTGGCGAAGCTGCTCGATACCTTGCTGTCCAAATTGCTCGCCAAACTGGGCCTTGATCGCCTGATGGGCGGCACCGGACTGACCAAATTGATGTCGCGGGCGGGTTTGCAGGTACCGATTTCGACCTTGATCGGCAAAATCGTCTATTGGTTCGTTCTGCTGATTTTTCTGGTTTCTGCGGCAGAGTCTCTTGGGCTTGAGCGAGTTTCAGCTACGCTCGACATGCTGGCGTTGTATTTGCCGAAGGTTTTCGGCGCTGGCCTGGTGCTGCTGGTGGGTGTCTTGCTCGCTCAGCTGGCCAACGGGCTGGTGCGCGGGGCGGCAGAAGGCGTAGGGCTGGACTACGCTTCGGGTTTGGGTCGAATTGCCCAAGGGTTGGTGATCATCATCAGCATCTCGGTCGCAATCAGCCAGCTCGAGGTCAAGACCGACCTGCTGAACCATGTGATCGTCATCGTTTTGATTACCGTTGGTCTGGCGGTTGCGCTGGCAATGGGGCTGGGCAGCCGGGAAATTGCCGGTCAGATTCTTGCGGGAATCTATGTGCGTGAGTTGTATCAGGTTGGGCAACAAGTGCGTGTTGGTGAGGTCGAAGGCCAGATCGAGGAGATCGGCACGGTTAAAACCACATTGTTGACCGATGAGGGTGAGCTAGTCTCACTCTCCAATCGGATCCTGCTGGAACAGCATGTGAGTAGCCGCTAACCCGGCAAACCCTGCTAATGTATGCCGCCGCAAAATGCCCTGAGAGGGTAGCGGCGGACATTGACCTGACTGTCGGCACGACTTGTTTTGAATAAAGCCCAAACGCTATCCACGCGCTATGACCCCCGTGAGCTCTCTGATGAGGAGTTGGTCGCGCGCTCGCATACCGAGCTGTTTCACGTTACGCGCGCCTATGAAGAGCTGATGCGGCGTTACCAGCGAACATTATTTAACGTTTGTGCGAGATATCTTGGGAACGATCGCGACGCAGACGATGTCTGTCAGGAAGTGATGTTGAAGGTGCTGTACGGCCTGAAGAACTTCGAGGGGAAATCGAAGTTCAAAACCTGGCTTTACAGCATCACCTACAACGAATGCATCACGCAGTATCGGAAGGAACGGCGCAAGCGTCGCTTGATGGACGCTTTGAGTCTGGACCCCCTGGAAGAAGCGTCGGAAGAAAAGGCGCCGAAACCCGAGGAGAAGGGCGGACTCGATCGCTGGCTGGTGTATGTGAACCCGATTGACCGTGAAATTCTGGTGCTACGATTTGTCGCAGAACTGGAGTTTCAGGAGATCGCAGACATCATGCACATGGGTTTGAGTGCGACAAAAATGCGGTACAAACGTGCTCTAGATAAATTGCGTGAGAAATTTGCAGGCATTGCTGAAACTTAGTTCAGCGCAAATATCTCTTACGTGTAGGCAAGTTCTGATAGACTTGCCGCCGAGTTGTCCCCCGGTTTGCGGGACTGCTTCACAATCACCAGATGGGGATTTAACGGATGAAACTGAAAAACACCTTGGGCTTGGCCATTGGTTCTCTTATTGCCGCTACTTCGTTCGGCGCACTGGCACAAGGCCAAGGCGCAGTTGAAGGCGAGATCAACTACAAGAAGCAGTACAACGACAGCATTGATCATGTCGAAGACGGCTTCAACCCAGGCGCCAAAATCGGTTACTTCCTGACCGATGACGTCTCGATCAACTTCGGCTGGGATCGTAACAACCACACCCGTTCGAACGATGGCACCGGCAGCCAGAAAATCAAAGGCGACAACTTTGGTCTGACCGCTCAATACCACTTCAACAACGCTGGCGACGCTCTGCGTCCATACGTTGAAGGTGGCGTTAAGCACGGCACTCTGACCAACGTAGCAGCTGACGGTCACACCGGTCGCGACCAGTCGACTTTCCTGACTGCAGGCGCTGGCGTTAAGTACTACTTCGCCGAAAACTTCTTCGCCCGTGCTGGCGTAGAAGCTGACTACAAACTGGACAACGGCCGTTGGGACTACGCTCCATCGGTTGGTCTGGGTGTGAACTTCGGTGGCGGCGGCAAGCCAGCTGCTGCTCCAGTTCCAGCTCCGGCTGAAGTCTGCTCCGACAGCGACAACGATGGCGTTTGCGACAACGTTGACAAGTGCCCGGACACCCCAGCCAACGTAACTGTTGACGCTGATGGCTGCCCAGCAGTTGCTGAAGTTGTTCGTGTAGAGCTGGACGTGAAATTCGACTTCGACAAGTCGGTCGTCAAGCCAAACAGCTACGCTGACATCAAGAACCTGGCTGACTTCATGAAGCAGTACCCAGCCACTCACACCACTGTTGAAGGTCACACTGACTCCGTCGGTCCTGACGCTTACAACCAGAAACTGTCTGAGCGTCGTGCAAACGCCGTTAAGCAAGTTCTGACCAACCAGTACGGTGTTGAATCGTCCCGCGTTCAGTCGATCGGCTACGGCGAAACCCGCCCAGTTGCTGACAACAAAACTGAAGCTGGCCGTGCTGTAAACCGTCGCGTAGAAGCGCAGGTTGAAGCTCAAGCTAAGTAATTAGCTGCCGCTCCGAGAAAAGCCCGGCTCAGGCCGGGCTTTTCTTTGCCTGCGATTTGGGCTTACGAGACGCACGCGGTCCCTGTGCAGGTGCTGCCGCAGGCTGCGATCTTTTGATCTTCAACAACAGCCGCCACTGCGCCGATCACCAGAATGGCAGGGCTCTTGAGTTCAAACCTGCACGCATCGTCACTCATTGACGTCAGATTGCTCCGGCATTCGCGCTGCGCTGGCAACGACGCATTCTCGATCATCGCCACCGGCGTATCCGCCGCCATCCCGCCCGCCAACAGTTGATCGCGAATCTCGCCCAGCTTGGCCACGCCCATATAAATCACCAGCGTGGTGCCGCCCTGCGCCAGTGCCTGCCAGTTCAACTGGCTGTCGTCCTGCGTGTGTGCAGTCACCAGTGTCACCCCACGCGCCACGCCGCGTAACGTCAGCGGAATATCACATTGCGTCGCCCCGGCCAGCCCGGCGGTGATGCCATTGACCAATTCCACTTCAACGCCACGCTCACGCAGCCACTGTGCCTCTTCACCACCACGTCCGAAAATGCACGGATCGCCGCCCTTGAGCCGCACCACGCACTTGCCCTGGCGGGCATAGCGCAGCATCAGTCGATGGATAAAGGCCTGCGGTGTCGATCGGCATCCACCCCGTTTGCCCACCGCAATGATGCGCGCGGCAGGGCAGTGTTCCAGCACCGCGCCGTTGACCAGGTCATCGATCAGCACCACATCGGCTTCGCGCAAGGCGCGTACCGCTTTGAGGGTCAGCAGTTCCGGATCACCCGGCCCTGCACCCACCAGCCAGACTTTCGCATTCATGGTGTGTTCCTCATCAGATGACGGCTGGCTGCAGGTTGGCAGCCAGCAAGCGTTTTATTTCCGGGACACACGAGCCGCATTGCGTGCCGCAGCCCAGCTGGCTCTTCAGACCCTGCAGGTCCATGCCCCGGCGAATGCCGGCGCAGACTGCGTTGAGGCTGACGTTTTTGCAGTTGCACAGGGTTTTATCCACAGCCATTTGCGCCCCGGCACTGCCCGGCGGCGTGCTCATGGGCGCCAGCAGCCAGCGCCGCAGTTGTTCATCCGCACGGCCTTCCAGCCACAACCCTTGCAGCCAATGCTGGGCGAGGGTTTCGCCGGCGAGGCGAATCGCCGTGATCCGGCCGTTTTCAATGCGCACACGCTTGCCAATGGCACGGCGCGGATCGTCGTAGGCCAATACCGGGCCGTCGCTGAGCGAAAGGCATCGGTCGATTTCACCGAGCAATGGCGCATCCGGTGCCTCGTGGCTGGCTGCGCGTATCAGCAATGCTGATCGTTCACGTCCGACAAGGCTGAGACTGACGTAGGAAAACGCCTCGCAGAGGGGGCGTAGGGCCTCGATATGCCGTTGAACATCGCCCTCGATCAGGGCGAACAGTTGCCACGGCAAGTCCACTTTCTCCAGGCGCACGCCACTGTGTTTGAGCTCCGGTTGCTTCGACAACGGGTCGAACGCCGGTTGGGTCAGATTGTTCACACCGCCCTTGAGAAAACGATCGCCCCAATGCATGGGTAAAAACGCCTGTCCCGGACGCACGCTGTCGTCGCTGCCAACAGCAACGATCACGGCGCCCCGGCGGCTTTTCAGGTTGACCAGATCGCCTGGCTGCAAGCGATGCCGACGCAATTCATCCGGATGCAGGCTTAACTGCGCCTCGCTGACATGCCCAAACAATTGAGCAGCCGTACCGGTACGGCTCATACCGTGCCACTGATCACGCAGGCGCCCGGTGATTAATGTCAACGGGAAGCGCGCATCACGCTGCTCTTTGGCAGCTCGGTAAGGCTCGGCCATGAACTGAGCGCGCCCGTTGGCCGTAGGAAAAATGCCGTCTGCGTACAAGCGCGCCGTCCCTTTTCGGGCGCCGATGGGGAAGGGCCATTGCTGCGGCCCGATCTCATCAATCAAGGCGTGACTGATTCCGGACAAGTCCAGATCCCGACCGCGCGTCAGCAGTTTGTATTCATCGAATAACTGCGCGGATTGATCGAAGGCAAACAGGCTTGGCGCCTCGGGGCGCAAGCGTTTCTCCAGCCGTTGTGCAAAGTCCACCGTGATCGACCAATCCGCTCGCGCTTCACCGGGTGGGAGAATGGCTTTGCGCACGTGGGAAATACGGCGCTCGGAATTGGTCACCGAACCTTCCTTCTCGCCCCAACTGGCAGCGGGCAAGAGCAGGTCGGCGAACGCAGCGGTTTCGGTGGTGCGGAAGGCTTCTTGCAGTACGACAAACGGGCAGGCTTGCAGCGCTGCCCGCACCGCGCTCTGATCCGGCAGCGATTGCGCCGGGTTCGTGCAGGCAATCCACAGCGCCTTGATCTTGCCATTGCGCACCTGCTCGAACAGTTCGATGGCGCTGAGCCCGGGGGTTTCCGGTAGCCGCTCTACACCCCAGTAGTGCGCCACGTCGGCGCGGTGTTGCGGGTTGGCGACCTCTCGATGGCCGGGCAACAGATTCGCCAGGCTGCCGGTTTCCCGCCCGCCCATGGCATTCGGCTGACCGGTAAGGGAGAACGGTCCTGCTCCCGGACGGCCAATCTGCCCGGTGGCCAGATGCAGATTGATCAATGCGCTGTTTTTCGCGCTGCCGGCCGTGGACTGGTTCAAGCCCATGCACCACAAGGACAGAAAACTCGCTGACGTGCCCACCCATTCAGCACATTGCTGCAATTGCTCGAGGCTGATCCCGCACAGTTGCGCAACCATTTGCGGGGTGTAATCGCGCACCAGGTTCTTCAACTCGGCAAGGCCTTCGGTGTGCGCCTTGATGAAGTCGCGATCGATCCAGTCTTCCCACAACAGCAGATGCAAAATCCCATGAAACAAAGCGACATCGGTGCCCGGCAAAATGGCCAGATGCAGATCCGCCAAGTCGCAGGTGTCGGTGCGGCGGGGATCTATGACGATGACCTTCATCTGTGGGCGGCGGGATTTTGCCTCTTCAAGCCGACGAAAAAGTACCGGATGTGCGTAGGCCATGTTACTGCCGACGATCATCACGCAATCACTGAGTTCCAGATCCTCGTAGCTGCACGGGGGCGCGTCGGCACCGAGGCTGCGCTTGTAGCCAACCACTGCCGAAGACATGCACAGCCGTGAATTGCTGTCGATGTTGTTGGTGCCGACCAGCGCCCGGGCGAGTTTGTTGAAGGCGTAGTAGTCCTCGGTCAGCAACTGACCGGAAATATAGAACGCCACGCTGTCCGGGCCGTGTTCGGCGATGGTCTCGGCGAATACGTTGGCGGCGTGTTCCAGTGCGGTTTCCCAATCGGTGCGGCTGCGCGCCAGGCCCTTGCCCAGGCGCAGTTCCGGGTACAGCGCGCGCGCCGCAAGGTCGCCAGTCAGGTGCAGGGTCGAGCCTTTGCTGCACAGTTTGCCGAAGTTGGCCGGATGCGCCGGATCGCCGCTGACGCCGAGGATGCGCTCGCCGTCATGTTCGATCAGCACGCCGCAGCCGACCCCGCAATAGCAGCAGGTCGAGGCGGTCGTCTGGCGGTTCATCAGACGGCATCCCGCAGCGCCAGTTGCACCCGGCCGTTCTCGACCCGGGCCGGATGATGGTGCGCGCAGCCGATGTCCGGGGCCTGGGCTTCGCCGGTTTGCAGGTCGATCTGCCAGTTGTGCAACGGACAGGCCACGCGCTTACCGTAGATCAAACCCTGCGACAACGGGCCGCCCTTGTGTGGGCAGCGGTCATCAAGAGCGAAAACCTCATCGTCGCTTGTCCGAAAAATCGCGATGTCGCCTTGGGGGCCAGCAATGATCCGCGAACCGAGCGCATTGATTTCATCCAAGGCACAGATATCGAGCCAGTTCATGCCGGTACCTCCAGGTTTTTCACGGGAATCACGTCGAATTCTTTCTTCAGTTGCGGCTGCGCCAGACGCTCTTTCCACGGGTCCTGTTCGAACGACAGGGAGAATTGCAGGCGTTCGTTGAGGGCTTTGCGGCGCTCCGGGTCTTCAAGCACGGCTTGCTTGATGTGCTCCATGCCGACCCGTTGCAGGTAGTGCACGGTGCGTTCGAGGTAAAAGGCTTCTTCGCGATAGAGCTGCAGGAAGGCGCCGTTGTATTCACGGACTTCTTCGGCGGTCTTGAGCTTGACGAAAAACTCGGCGACTTCGGTCTTGATCCCGCCGTTGCCGCCGATGTACATCTCCCAGCCGGAGTCGACGCCGATGATGCCGACGTCCTTGATCCCCGCTTCCGAGCAGTTGCGTGGGCAACCGGAGACGGCCAGCTTCACTTTGTGCGGTGACCACATGTTGAACAGGTCGTGTTCCAGTTCGATGCCCAACTGCGTCGAATTCTGCGTGCCGAAGCGGCAGAACTCGCTGCCGACGCAGGTTTTAACGGTGCGGATAGATTTGCCGTAGGCGTGGCCGGAGGGCATGTCGAGGTCCTTCCAGACGCCGGGCAAGTCCTGCTTCTTGATCCCCAGCAGGTCGATGCGCTGGCCGCCGGTGACCTTGACCATGGGCACGTTGTACTTGTCGGCCACGTCGGCGATCCGCCGCAGTTCCGAAGGGTTGGTCACGCCGCCCCACATCCGCGGAACCACCGAGTAGGTGCCGTCCTTCTGAATGTTGGCGTGAGCGCGTTCGTTGATCAGGCGCGATTGCGGATCGTCCTTGGCTTCGCCGGGCCAGGTGGAAATCAGGTAGTAGTTGAGCGCCGGCCGGCAGGTCGCACAGCCATTGGGTGTACGCCAGTTGAGGTAACTCATGACGCCCGCGATGGTCAGCAGATGCTGCTCGCGAATGGCCTGGCGAATCTGCCCGTGATTGAGGTCGCTGCAGCCGCAGATGGCTTTTTCGCTTTTTGGTTTGACGTCCGCCGCGCCGCCGACGGTGTTGATCAGAATCTGCTCGACCAGCCCGGTGCAGGAACCACAGGAACTGGCAGCTTTGGTGTGTTTTTTCACCTCGTCGACGCTGAACAGGCCGTGTTCCTGGATCGCCTTGACGATGGTGCCTTTGCACACGCCGTTGCAGCCGCAGACTTCGGCGGTGTCGGCCATGCTCATGGCTTTGTCCTGGCCTTGATGTCCTACATCGCCTAACGCATTTTCCCCAAACATCAGATGATCGCGGATCTCGCCGATGGCGTGATTCTCACGAATCTGCCGGAAATACCAACCGCCATCCGCCGTATCGCCGTACAGACAGGCGCCGACCAGTACGTCATCCTTGATCACCAGTTTTTTGTACACGCCGCCAATCGGATCGGAGAGGGTGATGGTTTCCGTGCCTTCACCACCCATGAAGTCGCCGGCGGAGAACAGGTCGATGCCGGTGACTTTCAATTTGGTCGAGGTTACCGAGCCCTGATAACGGGCGAATCCCAATTGTGCGAGGTGGTTGGCGCAGACCTTGGCTTGTTCAAACAGCGGTGCTACCAGGCCATAGGCGATGCCGCGATGGCTGGCACACTCGCCGATGGCATAAATACGCGGGTCGTAGGTTTGCAGGGTGTCGTTGACCAGAATCCCGCGGTTGCACGGGATGCCGGCTTTTTCCGCCAGTTCGGTATTGGGGCGAATGCCGGCGGCCATCACCACCAGATCGGCCGGGATGATGTCGCCGTTCTTGAATTGCACCGAGCCGACCCGACCGTTGCCGGCGTCATGGAGTGCTTGGGTTTGCTCGCACAGGCGAAAATGCAGGCCGCGTGATTCGAGGGCGCTTTGCAGGAGTTGGCCGCTGGTCTTGTCCAGTTGCCGCTCCAGCAGCCATTCACCGAGGTGCACCACGGTGACGTGCATGCCGCGCAGCATCAGGCCGTTGGCGGCTTCGAGGCCGAGCAGGCCACCGCCGATGACCACCGCGTGCTTGTGGGTTTTCGCGGTGTCGATCATTGCCTGGGTGTCGGCGATGTCGCGGTAGCCGATCACCCCGTGCAGAGTGTTACCGGGGATCGGCAGGATGAACGGTGTCGAGCCTGTGGCGATCAACAGGCGATCGTATTCAGCTTCGGTGCCGTCCTCGGCGATTACCCGACGTTTGACCCGGTCGATCTCCACCACTTTGCGGTTGAGCAGCAGCTTGATGTTGTTTTCCAGGTACCAGTCCAGATCGTTGAGGACGATCTCTTCGAAAGTCTGCTCACCGGCCAGCACTGGCGAGAGCAGGATGCGGTTGTAGTTGGTGTGCGGTTCGGCGCCGAAGACGGTGATGTCATAGAGCTCGTCGCTCAGTTTGAGCAGTTCTTCCAGGGTGCGGACGCCGGCCATGCCATTGCCGATCATCACCAGTTTGAGTTTTTTCATCAGGGTCTCCGGGGAGCGGCGGCTGGCCTCTTGTGGGCAGTCAGGCCTTGCTCGAGAAATTTTGCGCAAACAAAAAAAGGCGTCCCGCTAGTTGCCTAGCGAGGACGCCTTTGTCCTGGTCCCGTTCTCTCGGGAAGCCCGGCCTTCGTCGTTGAAGGTTGGGCTTTATGTGTGTGTTGAGTGGGGTAATGCAGTGGTTGTGCCAAGTGGGGACGGTGGCGGGTTTATTGGGGGTGACGGATTTTGAGGATGGTTTTTTTGCACTGATTCGAAGCGGGTTGCTCGTTCGTGGGGCATTCAGGCAGTTGAATTTGTGGTGATTGGGCGGGCGCCTTCGCGAGCAAGCTCGCTCCCACAGGGGGCTGTGGTGTTCACAAATCCCCTGTGGGAGCGAGCTTGCTCGCGAATGGCGCGATGCGGTTCAACTGTGAAACAACAAAACCAGCAGCACCAGATTCCCAAGCAAAGCCAGCAACGCCATCGTCCGCCAGACCTTCAGCGGCTCCCGCTCCAATAACGGTCGAGGACGCACGCTCAAACTGCGCCGCTCGCCCTGTTCCAACACCAGCAACCACTCTTCAGCCGTTTCAAAACGCTGCTGCGGATCCGCTGCCACACCACGCTCCAGACTCTGCGCCAACCATTCCGGCAGATCCGGCCGATAACGACTGGCGCTTACCGGCACGCCAAAGCGCGGCCGCTGAAACGCCTCAATCTCGCCATAGGGAAAATGCCCGGTGAGCAGGAAATACAGGGTCACACCGACCGCATACAAATCCTGCTGCACACTCGGCGGATCACCGCGAAACGCTTCCGGGGCGATGTAGCTTGGGGTTCCGGGCAGCGTTGACGGCGCGTCTTCGGACAAGCCCGGGCAATACGCCAAACCAAAATCCAGCAGACGTAACTCACCGTCGTCACCCCAATGCAGGTTTTCCGGTTTGATGTCCCGGTGCACAATCTGCCGTCGATGCAAAAGCCCCACCGCGCGCAGCAGGCGCTCGGCAATATCCTGCCACTGCGCCAGCGGCAATGGGCCGTACTGCTGAAACAGCTGCGCCAGCGTCGTCCCGGAATATTCCCGCATCACGTAGTACAAATGCTGACGCTGCTGGCAGGCATGGACTTCAGGAAAGTGCCGGCCGGCCACACGTTTCAGGAACCATTCCTCGGACAGCAGCGCTTGCCCGGCGTGAGGATCATCGGCGCTGCGCGACGGCAGGGTTTTCAGCAACCACGTCTGGCCTTGTCCATCGACAACCCGATACAGCAGCGATTGCTGACTCTGAGCGACTATCCCCTGAACCTGCCAGCCTTCGAAGGATTGGCCAGGTTTCAGCGGCGGCGGCAGCGGCCATTGCTGCAAATGAATCAATGCATCGCCGATATTTGCTTCACCCAGCGCATCGACGCGCACCAGCAAAGCACTGGCATTGTCC
>NZ_QAIU01000542.1:0-1854 GCF_003061205.1 Pseudomonas sp. HMWF006 | reverse complement strand
CAACGCGTGGTGTCGCCGTGGGTGAGGAACACGTCGAGCATCGACGGCACAAAGTGCAGCGTGGTGATGTGCTCGCGCTCGATCACTTCGCTGAGGTACTGCGGATCCTTGTGCCCCTCAGGCCTTGCCATGACCAGTCGGGCGCCGGTCATCAACGGCCAGAAGAACTCCCACACCGACACGTCGAAGCTGAACGGCGTCTTCTGCAATACCGTGTCGGCCGCTGTCAGCTGATAAGCGTCCTGCATCCACAGCAAGCGGTTGACCACCCCGGCGTGTTCGTTGATCACGCCTTTGGGTTGCCCGGTGGAACCCGAGGTGTAAATCACGTAAGCCGTGTGGTGCGGGGTCAATTCCGGTGCTGACAAATTGTCCGCCGGTTGCGATTGCCAGTGCGGCTGATCCAGATCGATCAGCGGCACCGTGACGTTACCGAGCAACGAGCGCGTCGACCCCTGCACCAACACCGCCAGCGGTGCACTGTCTTCCAGCATGTAGGCCAGACGCTCCAGCGGGTACGCCGGGTCCAGCGGCACATAACCGCCGCCGGCCTTGAGAATCGCCAGCAGCCCGACCACCATGTCCAGACTGCGTTCGACGCAGATCGCCACCCGCGAATCGGCCTGCACCCCCACTCCACGCAAGTGCCGCGCCAGTTGATTGGCCCGCGCATTGAGTTCGGCGAAGGTCAGCGACTGCTCAGCGGCCACCACCGCCGACGCCTGCGGCGAGCGCTGCACTTGCGCCTCGAACAGCCCATGAATTGTCTGCTCCAGATCGTAATCGACGTCAGTGGCATTGAACTCGACCAGCAAGCGCTGCTGCTCTTGCTGCAGCAACAGCGGTGCGTGCTCCAGCACCGCCTGATCGTTGGCAACCATCGCCTGCAACAAGCGCTCGAAGTACCCGACAAAGCGCTGCACCGTGGCTTCATCGAACAGCGCCGTGGCGTACTCCAGCGACCCGCGAATCGCCCCGCCGGCGTCACTCAGACTCAACGACAAATCGAACTTGGCAAAGTGGCTCGGTTCGGCCAGACCTTCCAGGCTCAGGTCACCCAGAGCCAGCGCCGGGCTTTCCAGACCGTCCCAACTGAGCAAGGTCTGGAACAGCGGACTGTGCGCCAGACTGCGCACCGGCCGGACGATTTCCACCACCTGCTCGAACGGCAGATCCTGATGCGCCTGGGCCGCCAGCGTCAGCGCCTTGACCCGCGCCAGCAGCCCTTCGACGCTGAGTTCACCCGACGTGTCGATGCGCAGGGCCAACGTGTTGACGAACATGCCGATCAGCCCTTCGATCTCGGCGCGGTTGCGGTTGGCCACCGGCGAACCGATCACCACCTCCGCCTGACCGGACAAACGACTGAGCAACATTGCCCAGGCACTCATCAGCGTCATGTACAGGGTCACGCCATGCCGCTGCCCCAACGCCTTGAGCCCGGCGCTGAGGCGTTCGTCGAGTACCACCGCGACACTGCTGCCGGCGTAGTCCTGCTGCGCCGGACGCGGACGGTCGCTCGGCAGCATCAGCAACGCCGGCGCCCCGGCCAGCGTCTGTTGCCAGAACTCACTCTGGCGCTGCAGCACTTCACCGCTGAGCCAGCGCCGCTGCCAGATTGCGTAATCGGTGTATTGCAGCGTCAGCGGCGGCAATGGATCCGGCTGACCGTGACTGAACGCCTGGTACAGCGTCATCAATTCGCGGGTCAGTACGCCCATCGACCAGCCATCGGAGATGATGTGGTGCAGGGTCAGCAACAGCACATGGTGATCGTCGGCCAGCCGCACCAGACGTCCGCGAATCAGCGGATCGTCCTGCAAGTCGAACGGCCCCGACGCTTCGCCCTGAATC
>NZ_QAIU01000541.1:0-1151 GCF_003061205.1 Pseudomonas sp. HMWF006 | reverse complement strand
CTTTAGATCCGCTTCGTCGACGCCTTCGAACAATTCGTGGCGCAGTTGCGTGGCAATGGTTTCGATTTGTTCGATCAGCGGCAAGGCGGGCGCGCAGAGCACGATTTTTTTCGCCCGACGGTCTTCCATCACGGACTGGCGTTGCACCAGGCCCTGGCTTTCCAGACTATCGAGCAAGCGTGCAAGGGTCGGCCCTTCGACACCGACGCTTTGCGCCAGCTCACGTTGCGTCGGCGCGTCTTCAAAGCGCGCCAGGTGCAGCAGCACCAGCCAGCGTGCCTGGGACAGGCCCAGCCCCGCGAGGCGACGGTCCAGTTCGGCACGCCAGCCACGGGACATCTGGGCCAGTTGCATGCCAAAGCGGTGTTGATCGGTTAACGGCATAAAACACTCATGGTTAGACTGACAAATAGAGAAAAACTAATTATTAGTCAGCTAAGCATGGCCTGCAGTTATAGGCAAGAGTCGACCTGTACTGAATCGTTACAACTGTCTGGCGTCTGGCGCAATCGCCCTCTCACATTTCAAATTCAGATTGCAGCGCAGCCCGCACGCAGTACAGCACGCCCTCCGGCACACGCCCGGCAAACAGCTCGGCCACCTCGGCGACCGACGGTAACTCGCCCTCGCCATCAAGGAAGGCATCCTGCACTTCGCCCATCAAGTCTTCCGGCAAATCCAGCGCCTGCTCCAGCGACAACTGCTGCTTGCCGATGGCTTCAGCGAGCATGGCGTAGACGTTCTTCTCCGAACACTGCAACTGCCCGGCGATCTGCAACGGCGTCATGCCGGCGCGGGCCAGGGTGATCAATTCGTGGCGCACGTCGGCCACCGCTTTGGGTGCCTCGGCCTCGCCGCCGAGCACCTCGAGGAACGCCTCGCCATAGCGTTCCAGTTTGCGCGCGCCGACGCCGCTGACCCGGGCCATCTCCGCCAGGGACGTCGGCTGGCTGCGCAGCATTTCCAGCAAGGTCGAGTCGGGAAAGATGACGTACGGCGGCACGCCGTGTTCTTCCGCCAGTTTGCGCCGCAAGGCGCGCAACGCTTCCCACTGCTCGCGCTCCTCGCCGCGCACCAATTGGCTGGCCGGGCTCTTGCTGGTGGTCTTGGCGGTGACTTGCGGCTTGAGATCGCGGCGCAACTCCAGGGTC
>NZ_QAIU01000540.1:7681-19474 GCF_003061205.1 Pseudomonas sp. HMWF006 | reverse complement strand
GCGTACTCCCCACAGACAAGGTCTGCGACAAATGCAAAGGCAGGTAAACCAGGCTCAATTCCAGATCGGAAATGCCGGTGATCTTCCAGGTGTCGTCGATCACATCCCCGTTGCGCACGACGTAGATCTTTTCGCCGTTCTGCAAAAACACTTGCAGGTCGCTGCGGTCATGCAGCCTGCCGACGAACTGAAACGGCACCGGTGGCAGGCTCGGGGCTTGCACCACTGTGGCCGGGTTGATCGCTTGTTCGGTGACCGTGGCCAGGATTGGCGCGGCCTTCCAGGACTTGGCGGCAAACAGGTCGCCGGCCGGGCTCAGGTCCTTGATCGGCGCATCCTTGGCCTTGGCTGTGCTCGCCGGCAGCGCGCCACGGGTTTTCCCCGGCGTGGCGACGGCCACTTCGTTGGAATCGGCGTCTTCGCTCGGCGAGAAATATTCCGGCAACCATGCCAGCGCCGCCACCACGCCGAAGAACGCCAGCCACCCTGTCACGCGCTTGGTATTCATCACGACCTCGACAGGTAAAGGGTCATACGGATCCGGCCGTTGAGGTCGGTGTCGCCAATCTTCTTGCGTTGCAACTCAAGGTCTTCCACCACCACCGCCGGCAACTGGCCGAGCAAGGCATGAAGGAAGCGGCGCAGTTGCGGGTAGCTGCCGCGCACTGGCAACAGAATCTGATAGCGCGCCAGGTGGGTTTTCGGGTCGACGCCGAGAGCGTATTCACCGCGCGCTAGGGTGATGTGTTCCTGGGCTGCAAGGGCGTAGATGCGGTCGATGGCGACGGTGGCTTGCGGCTGTGCCGGCAGTTTGTTGCGGAAGTCGTCGAGCTGCCGTTGCGGCACCACCGGCGGCGCGATGCTGCCGTCTTCAACCTTGGCCAGGTACTCGCTGGCTTCCTGAGTCTGCTGGCTCAAGTGCTGCAACGATTGCCAGCCCGGCAGCAAGCCGCCGAGTGCCCAGGCCACGGCAACCAGCAGCAGCGCCAGCCCGGCCAGGCCCG
The DNA here is from genome assembly GCF_003061205.1 of Pseudomonas sp. HMWF006. Taxonomy (NCBI): domain Bacteria; kingdom Pseudomonadati; phylum Pseudomonadota; class Gammaproteobacteria; order Pseudomonadales; family Pseudomonadaceae; genus Pseudomonas; species Pseudomonas sp. HMWF006. The sequence goes on along the minus strand of NZ_QAIU01000540.1, from coordinate 18,470 downwards.
GAACGCCGAGACCTTGCAGGTATTCGTGGACGATCAGTCTAGGGATTCGCATCGCCTATCTCCCAGGTCGCCGACAGGTTGAATTGCACCGGTTGCTCCGGCGATTTGACGACGATCTCGTGGCTCAGCAGCGAGACGTCGGACAGCTCGTCGCTGGCTTCCAGACGCTTGTGAAAGTCGAGCATCGCTTGCAGATCCCGTGCTTCGGCGCTGATCCGCACCTGGCCTTTGCGCGCATCCGGGGTCAGGGTCAGCAGCGCGACGTCATCGCGCGGCATCGCTTCGAGCATGGCGAACAGGCGTTCCCACGGCCGGCGCAGTTGCTGCGAGACCTTGCGCATTTCGGCGAGGTTCTGCGCTTGCTCGCGGGTTTCCGCCGGGCTCAGGGTGGACTTGGCGCCACTGTCACCGGTGAGCTGACGCTGGGTGGTTTGCAGGTGGCCTTGTTGCTGTTCGGTGTGCGTGTCGAGGTGCTGTTGCACGCCGAAGCACAGCAGCGCCAGCAGCACGCCGCCGCCGAGCAGGCTCCAGCCCAACGGGCCGGAACGCGGCCGTGGCTGAAAATCGAGATTGAGCGCGCGCATGTCAGGCCACCGCCCGGGACATGACGTACAAGCCGTCACGCACAGTCATCGAGTCGTCTTCAAGGGTGCGCAGTTGCACACCCGACACGTCCGGATGCGCATCGAGGCGCGCCGGAGCATGCAGATAAACGTTGAAGGCGCGTTCGCTGGTCGAGGCTTGCAGCTGCCGTTCGCGACCGATCAGGGCATTCAACGCGGCATCGCTGTCGCTGCCGCCCACCGACCGCACGCCAGCCCAGCGCCCTTCCCTCGCCAGCAACAACACGCTGCGTTGCGGTTCGGCGACGACGAACAGGAAGTCGCCGGCGTCGAGGCTTTTGTCGAAGCGGTTGAACGCCGTCATCAGGTACGGCTGCACCGAGCGCAGGCGCAAACCGCGAGCGCTGACCAGCGTGCACAGGCGTTCGAGCAAGTCTTGCGGCAAGGCGCTGGCGATGCGGTCGTAACCGGCCGGCTCGGCGGACAACACCAGACTCCAGGCTTGCGTCGGCGCGCCAAACAGGTCTTCGAAACACAGTTGGGCGAAGCCACGCAGTTCTTCCGGGCTGCTGATCTGCGCGCTCCATGGCACCAGGCAGAAGCGGCTGAAGTGACCGGAGATGACCACGCTCAATTCGGCACCGGCACGGGCATGTTCACCGAGCAGGCGATCGAGGGTATCCAGCGCCACCGCGTAGCTCTGGAAGCCTTCGTCGATGTAACCGACGCTGCCCAGCCACAAGGTGTCGCTGCCACGCCGCTGACCAAGGCCAACACCGCTGGCGCCGAGCACGGCGATAAAACGCTCACGCGATAAAAGTGACACGATTGATCTCCTCCAGCGTGGTGCGACCTTGTTCCACCAGCTCCAGCGCCGATTCGCGCAGCAGGCGCAAACCACGAGCGCAGGCCAGGGCTTTGATCTGGGTGATCGGTTGGCGCTCGACGATCATCTGGCGCAACTCGTCATCGAGGTGCAGCAGTTCGGCAATCGCCGTTCGCCCGCGATAGCCGCTGCCCCGGCAGTGGCCGCAGCCTTTGCCGTGGACGAAGTGGTAGTGATCGACTTTCTGTGGATCGAGGCCCGAGGCGCGCAGTTCTTCATCGCTCGGATTGACCGGCGCGCTGCAACTGGCGCAGACCAGACGGATCAGGCGCTGGGCAAGAATCGCGTTGAGCGCCGAGACCAGGCTGTAGGGGTCGATTTCCATTTGCGTGAAGCGGCCGATCACGTCGAAGACGTTGTTGGCGTGGATGGTGGTGAACACCAGGTGACCGGTGAGCGCCGACTGCACGGCGATCTGCGCGGTGTCCGGGTCACGGATTTCGCCGACCATGATCTTGTCCGGGTCGTGGCGCAGAATCGAGCGCAGGCCGCGGGCGAAGGTCAGGCCTTTTTTCTCATTGACCGGGATCTGCAGCACCCCCGGCAGTTGATATTCGACCGGGTCTTCGATGGTGATGATCTTGTCCACGCCGTGGTTGATCTCGGTGATCATCGCGTACAGCGTGGTGGTCTTGCCGCTGCCGGTCGGGCCGGTGACCAGCACCATGCCGTAGGGTTCGGCGGCGAGGCGGCGCAACTGGCGCAGGGTTTCGTCTTCAAAGCCCAGCGCCTGCAATTGCACGCCGCAGACCTTGTCGGCCAGATCCTGTTTGTCGAGCACCCGCAGCACTGCGTCTTCACCGAAGATGCTCGGCATGATCGACACGCGAAAGTCGATCTGGCGACCGCTGATGCCAATTTTGAAGCGCCCGTCCTGCGGCACGCGTTTCTCGCCGATGTCCAGTTCAGCCATGACCTTGACCCGCGAGATCACCTGTTCGGCGAACTCGTTGCCCTGGACTTTGCTGATGTTGTTAAGCACGCCGTCGATGCGGTACTTGATCACCAGACCGTGGCCGGTGGTGCCGAGGTGGATGTCGCTGGCGTGCATTTTCAGCGCGTCGTAGAGGGTCGAGTTGACCAGTTTCACCACGCTGCTGGCATCTTCGCTGATGCTGGTCAGCGACAGGCTTTGCAAGGTGTCGATTTCGTTATGCGTGTCGCCTTGGGCGTTCAGCGATTCGACGGCGTGGAAGCTTTCTTCGTGACGGGCCAGATAGGCCTTGAGGTCATCGGCGTGGACCAGATGCAGCGGTGCGCCGTGCAGGCAATCGTCGATCCAGGCCAGGCGCGCCGGGTCGAAGGGGTCGGCGAATACACCGATGACTTCGTCATTGTGGCGCAGCAGGATGAATTCACGTTTCAGGCATTGTGCGAGGGTGACCCGGTCGAATACCGGCGTCGCTTGAAACAGGCTGTCGGTGTCGAGCACCGGGTAATGCAGGGTGGCACCGAGGGTGTGAATGAACGGCATCGGCGCCAGTTCACAGAGCACGCCGAGGGCTTCAAGCACGCGTTCGCCAGAAGTGGCGGCCCGCGCCCGGGCCTGGGCCAGCTGCTCACTGGAAAAGCGCTCGGGGGCGCTTGCGGCCGGCAGCGGTTCGACGACAACGGACAGACGTTCCATGGCTTGCTCTCCAACCGGGGCTCAGAGCCCTGTCGGCGCGGCAAACCTTGGCGGCAAGTGCCGGAACGTCTGATCGCGCCATTACTCCCCGGTGAGCATTTGATCTTCGTCGGGTGCCATGGCGCGCGACTGTCGTCGCCGATCCGCCAACACCCAACTGCCATCGTACAACTGCAACGGGAAGCTCTCGGTCCTGCTCTGGCGTCGTTCGACAAACCCCTCGGAGGGGCTCGCACCGGGTTTCGCTTCTCGCTTGATGCCCAGAAGGTCGCAGACCGCCCGCGCCAGTTCCGCCAAGGGAAACGGTTTGAACAGGATGTGGCTGACCCCCAGTTGCCGCGCCCGCTCACAGACTTCGGCGGTCGGGTGACCCGTTATCAGCACAAAATGGCACGTCCTGTTCTGGCGGACCGCGTCGAGCACCTCAAAGCCTTCCATATCGGGCAAGCGGTAATCGAACACCAGCACGTCGGGGGCAAAGGTTTCGGCCAAACCGATAGCCGTCGCTCCGTCATGTGCAATCGCGACTTCCAGCCCTTGCGCCGACAGATAATCCTGAAGGTTTTGTGCAAGCAGCTGTTCGTCTTCGACAACCAGTACTTTGTTAACCAAGGTCGACTCCTTGAAACAGCAGGTCCGATGACCCCGCCCTGAGAGTGCGCCTTACCAGGGGTAACGCACACTTCATGCCAGGCTGAGTTCCGGTAATTTATCTCTTCATGTCCTTGAATTTAATGACAATGCCCGCTCGTCCCGGTACCCCGTTCCCCAGAAACGGGGAAGCACCTGAATGGGCATCGAAGCCATTCCCCACTATTGGGGGGGAACCTTCAGTCGTCGTCAATTCGTTCGATCCTGTTCTGCACCCGTAATTGCGCGAGCACCTGACGACGAGCCTGGGTCTGTTGCTGTCGGGCGAGCTCTGCCCTGACTGTATCCAGCCCCTGTAAATCTGGGACATCGGCGGCCTCCAAGTGGTTCTGCAAATAAATCACATGCCAGCCGAACGGTGAACGCAGCGGTTGGCTGGCAAACGTCGCGGCCTCGGCAATCGGCGCGCGCATTTGCATCAAGCGTAGACGCGCTGCGGCGACTGTGGCTGCATCCGCTTGCGCGGGCACGCGGATCAGCAGGTGGCGGGGTTGCAAGGTATTGGCGCGGATCAGTTCGGCGAACATCTGCTGCGCCGCCAGTTCGCGGCGGGTGTACTCGGTGAAGGACGCCTCATCGAAACCGGCATCCTGCAAGCGCCGGACAAATTTATCAGCGCCGCCGATGGCGATGCGGGTTTGCTCGATCTGCTGACGCACCGCTTGCTCGTCGATCTGCCGCCCGCGTTTCTGCGATTCCTGCCACAGCAATTCTTTGTCGATCAGCATTTGCAACGCCGCCTGACGCAGTTCCTTGTAGGCCTTGGGACTGCGAATGCTCGTCACCGCACGGCCCTGATCTTCCAGGTATTCAGCGAAAAAGCGCTCGAAGCGAAACCCGGATATTTCCTCGCCATTGACCCGCGCCACGGCCGGCTCGTTATTCGCCCACGCCAGCGGCAGCCAGCAAGTCAGCAACAAGATCAGCGTTGAGAGTTTCATGATCGGGGCCTCCGTTCAGGGGCTGGCAACAATCGGTTTATAGGGCGCGACCAGATAGAAACGCTGATCGGGCAAATCCACGGTGACCACATGCGCGCCACTCAAGCCCAGGCGTCGACCGGGGCCGAAGCTCAGGCGCGGGGTCAGGCCGGTGTCGAAGTCGTGCAGGCCTTCCAGCGCCGCCACCAGTTTTTCCCGGCTGGCGTCGCGGCCGGCCTGTTTCATGCCTTCGCTGAGCAGCAACATCGAGGTGTAAGCGCCGACTTGCAGCACCGCGTGCTGGGCGCCGAGGCCCTGGCCTTCACGCAGTAACGTCAGGGCCATGCGCCCGGCCTGGGTCCAGTCGCTGGGCACAAACGGATAGGCGAGGAACACCCGTCGGGTGAAGCCGTCGGGAACTTGCAGCAGATCGCCGGCCACCTGGCTGGAGGCGGCAAACAGATAAGGCACTTGCCCGGCGCTTTGCAGCCGCGTCGCCAGACGACTGAAACCGCCGCCGTTGCCCAGATAGAACACCGAGCGCGACCCCAGCGGTAGCGCATCTGCAGCTTGGTCGTAGGCTTGCAGACGGACTTTTTGCCAGCCGTGATCCTGCAAATACTGGCCAAGGTTTTGCGCGGCCAGCGTTTGTGCAGGGTCATCGGGATAAGCAATCAGCGTCGGCCCTTGCAGCACACGCAGGCTTACCGTGGCGTAGTCGGCCAGCGCGATCAACTGTTCAGGCAATCCCGGCAAGGGTTCGAAAATCTGCGGACTGGCCTGCAGGGTGCCGAGGATCGACATCGGCCCGATCAGCGGCACGCCGGCCTGTTCCAGGCGCAGCCCCAAGTCACTGTCGAGGGCCGGCGCCAGCGGCGCGATCAACGCGAACACCTGTTCCTGCTCGATCAACTGTTGCAGAGCCTGCTCGGCACTGGCGCGGTCCGGACCGGGATCGATCACCGTCAGGCGCAGTTGCCGCCCATGTATGCCGCCGGCTTGATTGATCTGCGCCACACTGCCGTTGAGTACCGCCGCCACCGTCGCGCCCTCCTCGGCCAGCGGCCCTTGGCTGGGCAGCAAGGTGCCCAGATGCAAGGTCTCGGCATCGAGGCCGGGATCGCGCTCATCGGCGAGGCGTTTGAGATAGGCGGTGAGGTTGCGCTGATCCTTCATCGACAGCAGAAAGCGCGGCATGCTCGGGTCGAGACGATTGTGGCCGGGGTCGCGGCCCTGCTCGATAGCCGTGGCAAGACTGCTCTCGCTGTAGGCCGGATAACTGCGGCCGTTGACCTGTTGCTGGCCATACGTGCTGGTCAGTCGCGCCCAGTTCAACTCGGGGGGACGCACGCCGCCTTCAGGCCGACCGAGACCATCGGCACCGTGGCAATTGGCGCACGGCAGGCTGGTCGCCGGCAGCAGCACATCCGCCGCGCCAACCCGTGCCATGATCGCTTCGCCACTGGCCGACAGGCCTTGCCGATAAAGACGCTTGCCCGCCGCCTCTTCCGGTGTCAACGGCGCAGCGCTCGCGCCAAGGCTGAGGCCAGCGAGCAGGATGAGGGCGAGGACGCGGCTCAGGTTCATGGCGCGGACTCAGCGGCCAGCCACGGGCATTGTCAGCAACTGCAAGCGCTGGGCAATGGCGGCGGCCGGGGCGTCGGGACGGATTTTGCTCCAGCGTTTATTGGCGACATCGCCGACGATCAGCTGCGTAGAGTGTTGCTCGGGCGTCGGCACGATCTGGCCGATGCGGCTCAATACCAGGTCCATCTGCGCTTTGTCGCCGGTAAGAAAAAGCCAATGAGGGTCATCGGAACCCTGCTTCAAGGTGTAAGCCTTGAGCACCGCCGGCGTGTCGCGCAGCGGGTCACTGGTAAGGGAAATGAAGGTGATGTCCGAGGCCTTGTCGCCCAGCAGCTCGCGGACTTCCTTGAGCTTTTGGGTGATCAGTGGACATGCGTCATTGCAACTGGTGAAGATCACGTTAAGCAGGACGATGCGGTTTTGCAGCGCATCGCTATAGAAGCGCAGGGTCTCGCCGTTCTGATCCTGTAAAGGCGTGTCGGTGAACCAGGTTTTCGCGTCGTGGGTGCCTGTCGCCGGCGCGGCGGCAACCACCGCTGGTGCCTCAGGGGCATGGCCTTCGTGGGCAAACGCCACGGTGCTGAAGATCCAGAAGCACACGGTCAGGGAGATCCAGTCGAGCAGTCTCATGGCTGTTGCTCCATGGCGATGGCGGTGTGTTTGGCGTGGGTGCGCAAGCCGCTGAGTTTTTCCACTTCCTTGGCCAGCAGCGCCGGATCGGTGAAGCCGTAGTAGCGCATCCAGTGGCGGCTGTTGCCGTCGCCGACGAGGATCAGCGGTTGATGGTTCTTCAGGTCGCCGCTGAAACTGCCGAGGCCCTTGAGGGTTTCATTGATCGACTGCGGCGAGCCGGTCAGCCAGCTCCAGCCCGGCCCGCGCTGGAATGTGCGCGCATAATCCTGCAGGCGTTTCGGGTCGTCGCGCTGCGGGTCGATGCTGATCGACACCAGTTGCACTTCTTCGCCGACCCGCGCGCCGAGTTGTTTTTGCACCTTGCCCATGATCGACGAGACCACCGGGCACACCGTGGTGCAACTGGTGTAGATGAAGCTCATGACGACGATTTTGCCCTGCACCAGGTCTTGTTCAAGGCGCACGGTTTTGCCGTTCTGGTCGAGCAGCGGCACGTTGGCGAACTTCACCTGAGCGTGTTCCTGAGTATTGCTGGCCGGGACCTTGTGCCCGGCGTGTTCGTCCGCAGAATGGGCTTGGACTTGTTGGAGACCGAGGCTCAACAGACACAAGGTCAGCAGGCCACTGGATGCAAATCGGTTCATGTCGAAACTCCTCTTCAACGGGCCAGGCCGGGAGCTACCCGAACACTGGCAAAGGTCTTGTCATCGAAACCGGCGCCCAGCGACTCCGCACGCACATGCAGGTACCAGGCGCCGCTGCGGTCGAGGGTGATTGGCGCTTCGTACACGCCGTCGGCGACTTCCAGCGCCGTCACTTCACGCGGGTGCGAGGTGGGTGCGAGGTAGTAGCGCAGTTGCACGTCTTTCACACCGCTGCGCTGGGTCTTGTCTTTGCCCTGAACGATGCGGAAGCGCACAACGTAGGGGTCGTTGAGCGCCACGGCAGTCTTGTCGAGGAGGAACTCGACTTTCGGCTGGCCGAGGTGTTTTTTTGCGTTGCCATCGGCGTCGATCTGCGCGGTGAAACAGTGAATGATGTTCGGCTGGTTGAGCAGGAATGCCACATCGAAGCGCCCTGCCGCCGGCAACTTCACCCGCGCGCTGTAGAGCCCCGGCGAGACTTCGCGCAGGCTGCGGTCGAGGACCATGGCGGCGCGGGCAATCTGGCCACGGTTGGGGTAACCGGACATCGGCGCGTTCATGCCTTCGGCGTAAAAGTAGGTGGTGTTGTCGACCGGGTTGACCACGAACACCGCGTTGTCGTCGCGTGACACCGCCAGGCTTGAGGCCAGCGGCAAATCCCCGGCCATACGCGGTGGTTGCGGGCCGGCTTCGAAGCTTTGGCTGATCGGCTGGCGGCCTTCGCCGAGGGACGACAGGTTGATCATGGTGACTTTCGGCGAGGCGAGCCCGCGGATGTAGGCGTAGGCCTGGGTGAACACCACTTGGTAGGGCTCGGCGGAAACGTCCAGATCATGGATAGCGCTGTTGGTCGCGGCGTCGATGACCGTGGCGCGGTTTTCCACGGTGTTGAGCACCACGCCGAAGCGGCCGTCAGCGCTGAAGCCCATGGGGCCGAGGCCTTGTTGCAAGTTGATCACCCGGCGGATGGCGTGGGTGCTGGCGTCGATCACGGTCACGGTGCCGTCCTTGCCGTCGGCCACATACACCGCGCCGGACAGCGCTGAATAGGCGACTGACAGCGGATGCGAGCCGGTTTTGATCTGCTGGACGATGTTCAGGTTGGCGATGTCGACCACGCTGACGGTGCCGTCGTCGCGGTTACTGACGAAGGCGAAACGGCTGTCCTTGCTGAAGCTGATTTCGTGGTGGCCGCGCCCGGTCTGCAAGTGTTTGAGGGGTTTGAGGCTTTGGCTGTCGATCACCGTGACGCCGGAGTCTGCGGCTTTGCTGGCGTTGTTGCCGACCCACAGCAGGCGTTCATCCGGTTGCAGTGCCACGCGTACCGGTTGGCTGCCAGCGGCGATTGAGTCGAGGACTTTGAATTGCTCGCTGTCGATGACGGCCACTTCGCCGGCCATCGGCATCGAGACGAATACGCGTTTGTTGTCTTTGGGGGTGACCCAGTCCATCGGCGGTTGCTTGAGTTCGATCCGCGCCAGGGTGCTGGTGATGCCGCCGACCGACACCGACGGATCGACCACGGCGATGCTGGCGTCGCGGTTCATCACCAGCAGGAAATAGCTGTTGAGGTCGAGCAACGGCCGCGCGCCGATGTTGGATTTGAGAAACACCCCGACCCGGGCTTTGCAGCTTTGGTCGCGGCCCTGGGCTTGATCGGCGGCGAGGGTTTGCGGATCGACCCAGGCTCCCGGTGCCACGCCGGACAACGGCTGGCCGGAGGCGCTGTCGGTGACGCGGAACTGCACATCGGCGAATTCGCCTTCGCGCAGCTTGCCGTCGGCGGCCAGTGGCTTGAGGTTGAAATCCACCGCCACGCCGTCACGGTTCAGCGTCTGACCCGTCTCGGTTTGCGCCAGCGCAATCTCACTCAGCGTCAGCAATGCCCCGGCCATGGCCAGCGTGCAAATACCGATGATGTTGATGATCCTGTTCATCCAGCACTCCCCTACACATTCAGTCCAAACGACGCGGTCCCTGTGGGAGCGAGCTTGCTCGCGAAGGCGTCTTCCGCTGCACCCTTGAAACCGGGTTGCTCCCATTCGCGAGCAAGCTCGCTCCCACAAGGGATTTGCATCCGTCCCACTCCCTCACTGCCACCACTGCCCACAAGGGATTTGCATCCACTGGGACATTGCCGTTCTGCTACTGCCCCTGCGGCGCCGGTTCCGGTTCGTTGGTCACCCGCAGCAAGCCCCATAACCCGGAGGTGTTGCCGTAAGCGGCGTAGTCGCGGAACAGGTAATCCCCCGGTATCGCATTGCTGCCACCAGCGCTCGGAATCATGAAGCTGAAGTGCGCGGCCGGCAGGATGCTCTCGTGGGCGCCGATGTACATCGACATCGGGTTGTAGCCGAAGCGCACCGAGCCCACGCCCGGCGAGCCCATCGGATACCCCCCGGTGTCGCTCTTCTCGGCCTGGAACGGGTTCACCGACCAGACATGCCCGTCGAGCTGGAACGTGGTGCCGCGACTGCCACCGCTTGGCATCAGAATGTGCGTACGGAATGGCTGTCCGGGTTTGGCATACAGCACCGGCGTCTGCGGATCGCCACCGATCAGCGCATTGCTGTAAGCCATGTGCGCATTGCTCATGTCGCCGTAACCCGCGCCATCGGCATGCCCGAACGGTGCATCCGGAGCGAGGCCGAAGCGATACCACAGCGGCTCGGTCTTGTAGTTGATCGCCATGCTCGAGTTGTCCTGCGGATCGGTCGGCACGCCGAAGCCCTCAGCGGCAATCCCTTCCACCGGCCGGCCATTGGCCCAACGGGTGTTCAACGCCTTGTGCCAGACCATCGCAAAATCGCGGTAGCTGGTTTGCCCAGGCGCCGTGACCGTGGCGTTGACCTTGCGCGCATCGTCGACCCAGGTTGCACCAATCGGCAGGATGGTCATTGCTCCACCAAGGCCTTTTTGCGGCTGCTTGATCACGTCCGCCGGGGTGATGTTCAAGCCACCGAACTCGACCGCCGTGGCGTTGATGTTGTCGACGCTGCGGCCCAGTTGCGTCACCGGTTTGCCCTCACGCTCCAGATGCCCGGCGTAGTACTGATAGGTCCGGGTCGGGTACGCGCCGCTGTTGCCGACACGCGGTGGCACGGTCTGGATCGGGTTGGCGCCGACGTTGGCGCCGTCGGATTTGGTGATGTCGTAGGCCAGCAGTTGCGCGTGCAGACCGACGTGGCTGGACGGCCGCATCAGGTTGTTGCTGAAGGTGGTCGAACCCAGGCCACTGTTGCGATCACGCTTGACCATGCCTTGCATCACTGCGGTTT
>NZ_QAIU01000540.1:0-7671 GCF_003061205.1 Pseudomonas sp. HMWF006 | reverse complement strand
GCACCAGCGGTTCGACCGGGATGCCGGGTTTGAGCTTGCCGCTCACCGGATCCAGATCGGATTTGCGCACGTACAGGATCGCGGTCGGATCATGCAGCGGCCCGCTCTGCCCGCCGATGGTGATGGTTTCACCATCCTCCGGATCGGTCACGGTGACTTGTGGAATGCTCACCGTGCGCGAGTTCAGCACCAGGGTACCGCCCGCCGGATTCAACGGCCCACCGACATGCTGGCCAAGCCCTTCGGGATCGCCGATGGCCAGGCCCAGCGTATTGCCGAGGATGTCATTGGCCAGCGCCGCGACCACCTCATAGTTGCGCTGCACCGTTGGCCGGGTGCCAATGCCGTTAGGGTTGGCGCCATAGCGCGGGCAACTGCCCTCGAACGCGACGGTGTTACGCATGCCTGCCGGATTCGGGTTGTTGGGGATGGCGAACAAGTCGCTGCGTTTGGCGGTGTAGTTGCGCATCACGCCCCAGATACCGCTCCAGTAGCCTTCGATCGAAGCGTCCATCGAGTACAGATAGTCGCCCGTGGTCGCCGCCGAACTGGACAGCATCGACACCGGCGCAATGAAGCCCATCTGCTCGGAGATGCCGATCATCTGCGACGCACGCCAGCCAGAGTTGGAGCTGTTGCCGAACCCGGAACCGCTCTGCAGCCATTTCACCCCGTGCAAGGTGACGTTGTGCTCTTCCTCATGGCCACCGGCATGCACCCGCAGCCGCACGTTGTCGCCGGTGTAAGTACGCAGCATTGGCGTGAACGGATCGCCCGGCTCGGCGCCGCCCTTGTTGATGTGCGGCGGAAACAGCGTGGTGCCACCGGTTGGACCGGTCGCCGAGGTGAGCAGATTCGGCGCCAGGTTCATCGCCGGAATCGCCCGGTCAGTACGGCTTTGCATGGCAAACGCCAGATCACCGCCGAGGCCGTCGGCCTGCATGCCGCGCTTGCCGTCCGGGCCGACCTTGTTCGGGTCGTACACGCGCAGGGCCAGCGGTTCGTTGCGATAGTTGACGACGAACATGCCCGGGTCATCCACCGAAATCGCCTGCGGGCATGGCCGGCTCGGGCAGCCCGGGACCTGACCGCCCTGCACCTCCAGCACTCCTTCAAGCAAGTTGCTGGCGTTGTTGCGCACTGGCGGATTGATCGCGTAGCGGAAGCTGTCGGCGGTGGCCGGGAACGCCTGCGCATTCGGCACGCCGTTGGGACCGGCGCCCACATAGACGCCGGCCTCATAGGCGTGCTGGAAGTCGCTGTATTCGAGGAAGAACTCGCGGAAGCTGTCGTTCTTGCCATCGCCGTCGAGGTCGCCGGTGTTGATCACCGCTTGCCACGACGTCGGCCCGCCGTCCTGCCGCGCGCCGCTATAGAGAGGCTCGCCGGTTTCGGCGTGGAACCAGGTGGAACCGGCCGGCTCTGCAAGAACGGTGGCGTACAGACCAATCTGCTGGTGCGTCGATGGGCCTAAGTGGTCGTGGGTGAAGATCGTGCCGAGGCCGCGATCGACGCCTTTGGCGTTGACCACCGGATCGACGAACCAGCGCTGCATCGCCGTGCGCGCACCCAGCCAGTCGGCGCGGCCGTACTGGCCGAAGAACGGATGGTTCCTGGCTTTCGGGCAGGCCTGAGTGCCGTCACGCGGATCAGTACCGGCGCACTGGTTGAACTCGCGGATCGCGTGAATGCGTTCCTGCACAGCGCCGGGCGAGAGCACGCCGTCCTCGTAATTCCAGCCGTTGGAAGAGCCGTCCGCCGAGGTCAGATCCCACTTCGGCAGGTGAATGTGCTGGCCGATCACGTCGGTCGGCGTGCGCACCTGATAATCGTCCATCTCGTAAGTGGCCGGCACCAGGTTGGTTTGCTGGTATTGCACGCAATCGAAGGTGTTCATGCGCATCACCAGCGGCTCTGGCGGACGCTGCTTGGTGATGACCGGCCAGGCGTCTTCCCACAGCGCCAGAATGCGCGCCTGCGGAAAGTGATAACCGACTTTGTTGTACACCGCATCAAACTGGATGTTGGCGGCTTTGTAGATCCGTGGGCGATCGGCGGTGAAGGTCGAGGCGCCGACAAAGGACATGCCGTCGATGCGCTCACCGCTGGCGAACTCGCCGCTGCCGGCATTGCTGGTCAGGCGTTTTTGCCGATCGTCCATGCACGGTTCGTAGTACGGCGCGCCGGCCATCGGCAAGGCACCGTTGGTGCGGAACGCCTTGGCCACCACTTGATTGCCGGGCAGCAGGGCGTAGCTTGGGTGATCTTTTTTCGCGTGGAAGGCCATCGCCGCCTGTTCGACTTCGGTGCCTTCTTCGGGCAGGTAAATCGGTTTGGCGCGGGTGACTTCCTTGGAGAAGTCCAGCGAAGTGGTCACGGTGTGTGCCTCGCCACCGGCCGCGACGCCATCGAGTGCGTGCCGCTGCAAACCGCCATCCCAACCACCGGACTGCGTTGGGTCGAGGTTGGCCCACAGCGCCTTGCCGCTGGCCTTGAGCGATTGCGCGGTGGCGGCGTCGAGCATGTCCAGCGGCGGGGTTGGCGGACGTTGGCCGACCGAGCTTTCCATGCCGCCGATCCAGAACGGGTAGCCAGGGTTTTTCAGGCTGCCGTCGGCATTGCGGTTGGCTTCGCTGCGATCGACCAGCGCCAGTGAGCCGATGGCCTGACCACCCGCGTTGCCGCCATGGTGTTCACCGTCATCATCGCCCTCATCTTCGTCATCCTCGTCATCATGGCCGGCGACCAGGGTTTCACCGATTTTCGGCACCACCACGACTTTGCCAGGCATCGGCGCCATGGCTTTGCCGGGCAGCGGCACAATGGCCGGAATCGGCGTACCGGCGACGATTTCGCCATCGGGCAAGGCCCGTGCGCCGGCCGCCGGTTTGCCGCTGCGCAAGGCAAACGGTTCGCTGTGGTAGCCGTCGGCGCCCTGCTGCGAAACATCAAGTCGAGTGCCCTCTTCGAACACATCGTGCACCCGCCACATGGCCCACATGCCTTGGGCGAAGTGCGGATAGAAATGGCAGTGATAGATTGCGTCGCCGGCCACGCGGTTGCGGTTGCCCGAACCACCGTTGGCGATTTCATAGGTGTAGCCGGCGCCCGGACCGATGCCTTGGGCGTCGACGTAATCGGAGTTGTCGTCGTTGGGGTTGAACAGCCACTGATGGCCGTGCAGGTGGAAGATGTGCTGCTCGTGGCCATTGTGGGTGTTGCGGAATTTGACGAAGTCACCGATGTAGCTGTGGTTGACGTTCGACGGCTCCGACGGATACAGGGCCATGGTCGCTTTCACCCCGATCTGATCGGCGCGCGGTGTCTGGCCCGGGGCGATGTTCTCCAACCCGGTGTTGGCCGGCACGTCCACCAGCATCGCCACATCGCCAACCGTGTGCGAGCTGAGGAAGAATTCTTCATAGGCGCACGACAGGCAGTCGTGCATCGGCCCCACGCCCAAGCGGTTGGCGACCACTTCGGCGCCCATGCCGCCGGAGCCGTAGTTGATCATGAACGAGTCGCGGGTCGGCTCCAGCACATGGGCCATCACCGGATCGGCCCAATATGCAGGGAACGCTTGAGTCGCGGCGGTTTCGTCCTGGAACTGCGAGGCAAAATCGCGGAACGGTTCCAAGCGGTTGGGGATCGCCGGGTTGCGTTTGCCCATCGTTTCCAGCGGATAGGTGCTGGACGGGAAACTGCCATCGGCGTTGCTGCCCATGACAATCGCATCGCTTTCGCTGGAAATGATTTCATTGCCGTCGACCATGCCGATGATCGGCGTGCCGGCCTTGCCTTCGCGTAACCAAGGTTCGCGCTGCGGGTAGCGCGCCTGGTAATCGACAATGGGTTGGCCGGTGGGTGCGCGGCCAGTCGTGGCCAGGCGCATTTCTTCTTCGGTGAGGGTATTGCGATAAGTGCGACCGCCCTTGGGCAGCACGACGACCTGGCCGAACAGACCGTTGGCAACGTTGCCGGCCGCGCCCTCGCCGCCAAACGTCGCGCCACGGCTGCTGACGGCAAACGCGCCTTCACGTTCGGCGAACAAGGTGTAACTGCGGCTCGCGCCCGGTGGCACCAGGCTGTTGGCGTTACGCCCGGTGAACGAAGAAATGTCATCGATGCTGTTCACCGCTTGCAGGCCGTTGACCTGGAAACCGACGTGACGATCGGCGACCTGCTCGTCGACTTTGAAGTCTTCGGCGCCGTTGGTGTTTTCGACGCCGTCTGCTTCGCCCTCGTTTTCAAAGTGCTTGTTCGGGTTGGCCTGATAGTCGAGCAGGTTCTGCAGATTGATCGTCAGGCAATCGCCGGCGGCCACGCGCAACACCAACGGCCGCGGACGCTTGTCCGGGCGTAGCGAAACTTTACCCGGCACCGCAGCGCCACCGTAAGCCAGCGACTGCTCATGTTCATCGACCACATCGCGGCGCAGGGCGAACATCATGCCGTTGATGTTCTGCGCACCGAGGCGGTTGAACATCAGCGGTTGATCGAAGGCGACGACGTTGGCTACCAGATTGCGCTCGCAACGCACGGCCGCGCCGGCCAGTTCGACGCTGAGCATCGAGGCCAGGATCAGCAGCCAGTTGAACAGAGACGGAGCGTGATGAATGCCAGCCATGATCAGTAACCTCGTAGTGGGTGCTCTCGCGAACACTTCTCGACAAATGCCCTGGAGCAATCCGCGTGCCACAAAAAATCTCATTACCGTTCAGTCAGTTACCGCGACCACTTGAGAATCCGGGGGATATTCCCCACCGCTTTCCCCCACTTTTCGGGTCTATCCGGTTTGCCCCGAAAGTGGGGAAAACCGGGTTGGGCTCACAACGGCGCATCCATGGCCAGGCCCTGCAAACGCCGGTACTGGCGCAACACGTTCGGCACGTAGCGCTGGGTTTCGGCGAACGGCGGAATCACCCGGCCACGGCTGAGCACCGCGTCCGGTCCGGCGTTGTAAGCCGCCACGGCAAGGGCGATGTCGTTGTCGAACAGGGTCATCAGACGCTTGAGGTATCTGGCCCCGCCCTGGATGTTGGCCTTGGGGTCGTAGACGTCAGTGACGCCCAGCTCGCGCGCGGTGTCGGGCATCAACTGCATCAGCCCGCCGGCGCCTTTGGGTGAGGTGGCGCCGGGGTTGTAGTGGGATTCTGCGTTGATCACCGCGTGCAACAGCGCTTCGGGTAATTGATTGACCTTGGCCGCCGCCGACACCAGTTCCGCGTAAGGCTGGTTGGCGATCATTTGCGGCTGCTGATCAAGGCTGGCCACTGCGGCGTCAGCCTCGTGAATCACCCGTTCGTAGGTGCGTCCGGGCCGGTGAACGTTGGACAGCACGTAGCTGCCCTTGGCGTCCACCGAGATGAACACATCGGCTTGCGCGGCGCCGCTGAGCAGCACACAGCCGAGCAATCCGCTGGCAAGAAATTTCATGTCGGGCCTCCCCGGATCGACCCCGATAAATTGGGGGAAATGCCCCAATGGCCGATCACGTTTGAGCCATATGCAAGCACTGTGCCGACTCTTGAAATGCCCGGTTTACAAGGGTTTCAGCCAATCAGGTGGTTTTCAGTGGGGGCTGAGCATGGCAATTGCATAAGCCGTTCAGGCGACACGGCTGCCACTCACGGGAGGTCATCATGAAGCTGCAATATCGTCCGCGTGGCCAACGCGGTTTTACCCTGCTCGAATTGCTCGTGGTGCTGGTGGTGCTCGGCCTGTTGGCCGGGATCGTCGCGCCGAAATACTTCGCCCAACTCGGTCGCTCGGAAGTGAAAGTGGCCAAGGCGCAAATCGAAGGGCTGAGCAAAGCGCTGGATATCTATCGACTGGAAGTCGGCCACTACCCGTCCACCGAACAGGGCTTGCAGGCCTTGGTCACCGCACCGAGTGACGAGGCGAAATGGACCGGCCCGTATTTGCAGAAAAAACTGCCGCAGGACCCGTGGGGACGTAATTACACCTACCGCTATCCCGGCGAAAACAGCGAGTATGACCTGCTCTCGATGGGCAAGGACGGCCAGCCCGGCGGCGAAGGTGAAAACGCCGAAGTGACCAATTGGCAGTGAACGGAGCGCGGCCCATGCGATTTCATGTGAAAGCGGTTGGCAAGGCGGGCGTGGTGTCGTTGAGCGTCGAAGCGCCGGGTGACAGCGAGGCGCGGCGGATCGCCGAGGACCAGGGTTTGCGTGTGCTCAGCTCGCACGCCGACAAGCATTGGCGCTCGCTGAAACTGCGTCAGCGCGAGACCTTCAACCTGGTGCTGTTCAGCCAGGAGCTGACCACCCTGCTCAATGCCGGCCTACCGCTGATCGATGCGCTGGAAAGCCTCGCCGAAAAAGAAACCGCCCCCGCCGCCCGCAAAACCTTGAGTGAGCTGGTGCGCCTGCTGTACGAGGGCAAATCCTTCTCGCAGGCGTTGGGCCAGTTGTCGGCGGTGTTCCCGCCGCTGTACGTGGCGCTGGTACAGTCCAGCGAGAAGACCGGCGCGGTCGGCGATGCGCTGGGTCGTTACGTCAGTTACCGCCAGCGCATGGACGAGGTGCGCCAGAAGATCATCAGCGCCTCGATCTACCCGATGCTGTTGCTGATAGTCGGCGGTGGCGTGGTGCTGTTCTTGATGGGTTATGTGGTGCCGCGTTTCAGTCTGGTGTTTGAAGGGCTGGGGAATAACCTGCCGTGGCTGTCGCAGGTGCTGATGAGCAGCGGCATGTTTTTGCATGCGCATCAGGCCGAGTTCTTCGGTGGGCTGGCGGCGCTGGTCGTCGCCCTCGCCGTGCTGCAAAAACAACCGGCGTTTCGCCGCGGGCTGGACCGGCTGGTGGAGAGACTGCCGGCCGTGCATCAACGGATTTTCATGTATGAACTGGCGCGCTTTTATCGTTCGCTGGGGATTCTGCTGCAGGGCGGGATTCCACTGGTGACCGCCATGAGCATGGTGCGCGGCTTGCTCACCGTGGCGTCGCGGGTGCGCCTGGATCAGGCCTGCGAACGGGTGCGCGAGGGGCAATCGCTGTCCACCGCGCTGGAACTCAATCACCTGGTGACACCGGTGTCCCTGCGCCTGCTGCGCGCTGGCGAACAGTCCGGCAACCTCGGGCAGATGATGGAGCGCAGCGCCGATTTCTACGACGAGGAAATCAGCCGCTGGCTGGAGTGGTTCGTGAAGTTGTTCGAACCGCTGCTGATGACCTTCATCGGCCTGCTGATCGGGGTCATCGTGATCCTGATGTACATCCCGATTTTCGAACTGGCTTCGAGTATTCACTGACCATGGGAACGGGTCGGATCTCGGTACCCACGCACTACCACGTTCCCAAACAAGACCACAAAGACGGAGAACGATATGCACATTAAAAAGCTCGTGCTCGCAATGGCCATCGGCGCAGTTCTGTCAGCGTCTACGGTGCTGATTCCGGAGGGTTTGTCGGGAGTTTCCACGGCTCATGCCAAGGATGGGGGTAGCGGTGGTGGTGGAGGTAGTGGAGGTGGCGGAAGTGGTGGAGGTGGTGGTGGTCATGGCGGCAACGGCGGCGGTAGCGGTGGTGGAAGCGGCGGCGGTGGCAATGGCGGCGGTGGCAGTCACGGCGGTGGCAACAGCGGCAGCGGTGGCGGCGGTAACAGTGGCCACAGCGGCAGCGACCACGGCTCAGGACACTCGGGCAGCAG
>NZ_QAIU01000539.1:9709-14479 GCF_003061205.1 Pseudomonas sp. HMWF006 | reverse complement strand
GCGTCAGGTCGAGCAGACTCTGGCCAGCTACCCGCCGCTGGTGTTTGCCGGCGAAGCGCGCGAGCTGCGCCGGCAGTTTGCCGAAGTAACCCAGGGCCGGGCGTTCCTGCTGCAGGGCGGCGATTGCGCGGAAAGCTTTGCCGAGTTCTCTGCGGCGAAGATTCGCGACACTTTTAAAGTGTTGTTGCAAATGGCGATCGTCATGACCTTCGCCGCCGGTTGCCCGGTGGTCAAGGTCGGGCGCATGGCCGGTCAGTTCGCCAAGCCGCGCTCGGCCAACGATGAAACCCTCGACGGCGTGACCCTGCCGGCCTACCGCGGCGACATCGTCAACGGCATCGGCTTCGACGAAAAGAGCCGCGTGCCGGATCCGGAGCGCCTGCTGCAGTCCTATCACCAGTCCACCGCCACCCTGAACCTGTTGCGCGCCTTCGCCCAGGGTGGGTTTGCCGACCTGCATCAGGTGCACAAGTGGAACCTGGACTTCATCGCCAACTCGGCACTCGCCGAAAAGTACAGCCACCTTGCCGATCGCATTGATGAAACCCTGGCGTTCATGCGTGCCTGCGGCATGGACAGCTCGCCCCAACTGCGCGAAACCAGTTTTTTCACTGCCCATGAGGCGCTGCTGCTGAACTACGAAGAAGCCTTCGTGCGTCGCGACAGCCTGACCAACGATTACTACGATTGCTCGGCGCACATGCTGTGGATCGGCGACCGCACCCGTCAGCTCGACGGCGCCCATGTCGAATTCCTGCGCGGGGTGCACAACCCGATCGGAGTGAAAGTCGGCCCGAGCATGAACCCGGACGACCTGATCCGCCTGATCGACGTGCTCAACCCGGACAACGACCCGGGCCGCCTGAACCTGATCGCTCGCATGGGCGCGAACAAGGTCGGCGATCACCTGCCGGCGCTGATTCGCGCCGTACAGCGTGAGGGCAAGCAGGTGCTGTGGAGTTCCGACCCGATGCACGGCAACACGATCAAGGCGAGCAGCGGCTACAAGACCCGCGACTTCGCGCAGATCCTTGGCGAAGTGAAGCAGTTCTTCCAGGTGCACGAAGCCGAAGGCAGTTATGCCGGCGGGATTCACATCGAGATGACCGGGCAGAATGTGACCGAGTGCATCGGTGGTGCGCGGCCGATCACTGAAGATGGGTTGTCGGACCGTTATCACACCCACTGCGATCCACGGATGAATGCCGATCAGTCGCTGGAACTGGCGTTTTTGATTGCCGAAACGTTGAAACAAGTCCGGCGCTGAATCAGTCAGGTATCTCGCGCCTGAGAGGCCGCATTCGCGAGCAAGCTCGCTCCCACAGTGGATCTGTGTCGTTCACAAATCCACTGTGGGAGCGAGCTTGCTCGCGAAGAGGCCAGTTCAGTCACCGCCGATCTGCGCCAATGCCACCCGCAACCGCCCTGCACTCTGGCGCTGACAATTGAGCTGCACCCGCTCCAGCCCCAACCAATCCGCCATGCGCCGCAAATTCAAAGCCAGCGCCAGCACCCCCTCATCCTCCAGCCCCGGCGCCTCCTCGTGCAGCGCATGCACCGCCAAGCGTCCCGCCGCCCGCTCGGCGCGCAGATCGACCCGCGCGGCAATGCGCTCGTTGTGCAAAAAGGGCAGCACGTAATAGCCGTAGACCCGTTTGTGCTGCGGTGTGTAGATCTCCAGGCGATAGCGGAAATCGAACAACCGCTCGGTGCGACTGCGCTCCCAGATCAATGAATCGAACGGCGACAACAGCGCACTGGCGACGACTTTGCGCGGCACTTGCGGCTCCGGCAGGCAATAGGCGATCTGTCGCCAACCGGCGACTTCGCAGGTCTGCAACTGCCCGTCCTCGACCAGTTCCGCCAGACGCGGCCGGGCGTCCCCCGGGGTCAAGCGGAAATAATCGCGCAGATCCTTTTCCGTCCCCACGCCCAATGCCTGGGCCGCGTGCAGCAGCAAACCGCGCTGCGCTTCGGCTTCATCCGGCAGTGGCTGCTGCAGAATCGACAACGGGATGACCCGCTCCGGCAGATCATACAAACGCTCAAAACCCCGGCGGCCGGCCACGGTGACCTCGCCGGCGGCGAACAACCATTCCAGTGCATGCTTTTCCGCACTCCAGTCCCACCAGGGCCCGGCCTTGTCTTCGCGGGTCGACAAACTGCCGGCGCCCAATGCGCCCCGCTCCTCGACCGAGGCCAGGACCCGGCGAATCGTCTCCTGTTGTTCACGTCCGAACGTTGCCAGTTGCTGATAGATGTCCTCACCACGTTTGGCGCGCTGCATCCGCCAGCCCATCAGCGGATACATCGCCAGCGGCAGCAACGACGCTTCATGGCCCCAGTATTCGAACAGCGTGCGACGTCTACCCGAACTCCAGGCAGCCTGGTCGAGCAGATCAGAGGAATAGCAACCGAGGCGGGAAAACAAAGGCAGGTAGTGCGAGCGCACCACGGCGTTGACAGAGTCAATCTGCAGCAGACCCAGCCGTTCGATCAGACGATTGAGGTGTGGCGCCTTGACGGTCGACGGCTGGCGCCCGTTGAACCCTTGGGCAGCCAGCGCCAGTCGTCGCGCCTGTTTGAGGGAAAAGGACAGCGTCGCGGGCATGAACATCTCCTTGTCTGCTCGCAACCTACCTCACCGGAAAGGGGTTTGTGTAGTAAGTGCCTGATCATTTATGCATCGGATCGTCCCAGAACGGCCGCACCGCTTCGTGCTCGACGTCGGCCCGACTGACGCCGATGTCTTTCAACGCTTCATCACTCAGACTGGCGAGCAACTCGCGTTCGCGGTGAAGTTCGTACCAGCGGCTAAACTTGTGCAGCAGGTCGGAAACGATATGGCCGTGGCCGGAAAACTTTGTTTCGTCTACATACTCTCTTTGACCTTTCATCGCGTTGCCCTCCTTGTGGATGGCTCAAGTCTCGCGCCGACGCTAAGATCAATCCAACGAATGTTTCTGATGGCATGCATCACGGAGATTCATCAATTGTCGGCCTACCCCAGTATTGATACCGATGTTCTGCGCACCTTTGTCGCGATTGCCGATCAGGGCGGTTTCACCCGCGCCGGCGAAATGGTCAACCGCACACAGTCGGCGGTGAGCATGCAGATGAAGCGTCTGGAAGAGGACGTGTTGCAGCGCCAGTTGTTCGAGCGTGATGGTCGCCAGGTGCGCCTGACTGCCGAGGGCCAGGTCTTGCTCGGGTATGCGCGGCGCATCCTCAAGTTGCACAGCGAAGTGTTCAACACATTGCGCGAGCCGCACATGGTCGGCACCGTGCGCATCGGTACGCCGGATGATTACGTGATGCGTTTTCTGCCGGGGATCCTCTCGCGGTTTGCGCAGTTCTATCCGCTGATCCAGATCGAAGTGCATTGCGAATCGACCCGACAGCTGCTGCAGCGCACCGATCTCGACTTGTCGATCGTGACTCGCGAGCCGGGCAACGAGATCGGCCAGTTGTTGCGCAAGGAGCGTTTTGTCTGGGCCGAGGCACAGAACTTCAGTGCTCACGAACAGACGCCGCTGCCGCTGGCGATGTTCAACAGTGACTGTTTTTGCCGTTTGTGGGCCTGCAACGCACTGGACGCGATGGGCCGCGAATACCGCATCGCCTATAACAGCACCAGCCTGTCGGCGCTGATGGCGGTGGTGAGCGCCGGCCTGGCGATCACCGCGCAGCTGGAAAGCCTGATCACTCCGGACATGCGCATTCTCGGCGCCAACGAAGATCTGCCACTGTTACCCGAGGCAAGCATCATGCTGATCCGCAACCTGAACAATCCGTCGCCGATCACCGAATGCCTGGCCGAGCACATCGTCGAAGGCTTCAAACTTTAAACGCGAGCATCACCGCACACAGCACAAGAAAACCGCAAAACAGCCCGCGCAAGAGCTTTTCCGGCATCGCGTGGGCGACCTTCACCCCCCAACTGATGCTGGCCAGCCCCCCGATGGCCAGCGGCAAGCCGATCATCCAGTCCACTTCATGATGCACCGCGTACGTCACCAGCGTGACCCCGGTACTCGGCAATGCCAGGGCCAGCGACAAACCCTGAGCAACCACCTGAGTGGTGCCGAACAGGCTGGTCAACACGGGCGTCGCCACCACTGCCCCGCCGACACCGAACAAACCGCCCATGGTCCCGGAGGCCGCTCCCAGTACGCCGAGCCAAGGCCAGGAATAACGCATTTCGGACGTCGCCGCCGGACGCTTGCCGAACATTTTCAGCAAGTTATAGGCCGACAGCACCACAAGAAATGCGACAAAACCGATGCGCATGGTTTGCGCGTCGATACCCACCGCCCAGATCGAGCCGAGCCAGGCAAAGCAAAAGCCCATGACCGCCAACGGCATCGCATGACGCAGTTCGATGCGATTGCGCTGGTGATAGCGCCACAACGCCAGCATCACATTCGGCACCACCATGACCAATGCGGTGCCCTGAGCGATCTGCTGATCAAGGCCGAACCACACGCCCAGCAGCGGGATCGCGATCAAGCCGCCACCAATGCCGAAGATGCCACCGAGCGTACCGAGGGCGGCACCGAACAACAGGTACAACAAAAACTCCATCACAGGCGAATTCCTCTTACGTCAGGCGAATCATCCTACGCAGTCACGGCTGGCGGGGAAACGCACAGCGACGCACAATGGCTATGCAGATTTCGCACAGGCGTAGCTTTTTCATGAACCCCAACCAATTGACCGAGCAGCTCGGACTGTTTCTCGATGTACTGGAGAGCGGGAGCTTTTCCGCCG
>NZ_QAIU01000539.1:8398-9699 GCF_003061205.1 Pseudomonas sp. HMWF006 | reverse complement strand
CCGCAGCACCCACGCCGTGCTGGCCACCCCCGCGGGTCTGGCGTTCGCCGAACGGGCGCGGCGCATCATTGCCGAGTTGCAACTGGCCCGGGCCGAGGCCGTGTCCCTGAGCAGCGCGCCGGAAGGCCTGATCCGTATTGACGCGCCGGCAGCCTTCGGACGACGGCATCTGGCGCCAGCGATTGCCGACTTTCTCGTACTCTACCCGGGGCTGGATGTGCAATTGCACCTGATCGACAGCTTCGTCGACATGGCCGGATCGAATCTGGGCAAGGTCGATCTGGTGTTGCGCGCCGGGCAACTGGCTGACACCCGACTGGTCGCCACCCCGCTGGCAAGTATTGTGCGCATCGCCTGTGCCAGCCCGGACTATCTCAAGCGCCGAGGCTTACCGAGTGCTCCGGCGCAGTTATCCGAACACGACGGCCTCGACTGGGACGGCCTCGCCCCGCCTTTCGCCTGGCGCTTCGAGCAGGACGGCCAGATGCAACTGCATCGGCCGGGTCGCATCCGCATGAGTGCCAACAATGCCGAAGCGCTGGTATGTGGCGCTCTGGCCGGATTGGGCGTTGCACACCTGCCGACCTGGCTGGCGAGCGAATACCTGCTGCGCGGTGAGTTGTTGCCGCTGTTCTGCGAACACGGTCTGCCGGAACCGGAATCCACCGGTATCTACGCATTACGCATGGAACAGCAAACCCATTCGCGCAGCCGTTTGCTGCTGGAATACCTCAAAACGCGGTTTAGCCCGGTGCCGCCCTGGGATCTGGCGCTGCAGCGCGAGCTGGGCCGGCACTAGAACGGGAAAATTATCTGGCGCATTAAAGGTTCGAGCGCTAGATTCATGACCACTCTCGAACAAGGCTTTGACATGACTTCCGAACGCGATACCTGCGAGGACCTGCTGCTGGATAACCAGGCCTGCTTCGCCCTGCACTCCACTTCGCTGATGATGACCAAGGTTTACAAGCCCCTGTTGCAGGTCTTGAACCTGACCTATCCGCAGTACCTGGCGATGATGGTGCTGTGGGAGAAGGATGGTTTGACCGTCGGAGAAATCAGCGCTCGACTACTGACCGATCCGGGCTCGCTGACGCCATTGCTCAAGCGCCTGGAAAGCGAAGGCTTGCTCAGCCGCACACGCAGTCGCGAGGATGAGCGCGTGGTGATCGTCGAACTGACGGAACAGGGCCGTGCGCTGCGCGACAAGGCGCAAACCATTCCGCAATGCATCCTGGGCGCCAGCGGCTTCACCCTGGAACGCCTGCAGAAGCTGCAAGCGGAGTTACAGGCACTGCGTA
>NZ_QAIU01000539.1:1025-8374 GCF_003061205.1 Pseudomonas sp. HMWF006 | reverse complement strand
CTGCAGGACAGCCTGATCTGACCCGCCATTAGTTCCACTGTAGGAGTGAGCCTGCTCGCGATATCGGTAGCGCCATCGTACTGACTGTTACACCGCTATCGCGCGCAGGCTCGCTCCTACCGGTGATTTCGTTGTCTGAAAAATATATTTTCACGCCTGACTTCCCCGCCAACCCGTCTAAACAGCGCTTTCCAAGATAACCGGGCGCGCGCTTTAGCGTCGAAGCGAACATTTCTCAAAAAAATATCTTGCGCACTAAACATTAGCGAGCTACATTCACTTCGCACTTAGTTAGCGCGCAAACAATTAGCGCACAAACACACTCAACGAGGCTCACACCATGCAAACGCTCTACACCGCAATCGCAACCTCCACCGGCGGCCGTGATGGTCGTGCGATCTCCAGCGACAACATCCTCGACGTCAAACTCGCCACCCCGAAAGAACTCGGCGGTGCCGGCGGTGCTGCGACCAACCCTGAGCAACTGTTCGCTGCCGGCTACTCGGCCTGCTTCATCGGCGCACTGAAATTCGTCGCCAGCCAGACCAAACGCAAGATCCCTGACGACGCCTCGATCACCGCACACGTTGGTATCGGCCAGATCCCGGGCGGTTTCGGTCTGGACATCGACCTGCACATCAGCCTGCCGGGTCTGGAACAGGCCGATGCACAGAGCCTGGTCGAAGCGGCGCATCAGGTCTGCCCGTACTCCAACGCTACCCGTGGCAACGTTGACGTGCGTCTGCACACCACCGTCTGAAGCCATACGCAAATCCCAATGTCGGCCTTCGCCTACAGGGGATTGCGTGAAACTCAAATCGCAGGCACAAAAAAGCCCGACTCAATGGTCGGGCTTTTTCTTTCCGCGAAAAGCGATGCTTATTTGGCACGGCCTTTGTAGGAACCGCCTTCGCGGGTATCGATCTCGATCATGTCACCGATTTCGATGAAGTCAGCAACCGACAGCTCGGTACCGTTCTTCAGTTTGGCAGGCTTCATCACCTTGCCGGAAGTGTCACCGCGAGCGGAACCTTCGGTGTAGTCAACCTGACGCACGATGGTGGTCGGCAGTTCTACGGAAACCAGACGCTCTTCGAAGAACACGGCTTCGCAAACGTCGGTCATGCCTTCTTCCACGAATGGCAGAACAGCTTCGATGTCTTCAGCGTTCAGCTCGTACATGGTGTAGTCGGTGGTGTCCATGAACGTGTAGGAGTCACCGCTGATGAAAGACAGGGTGGCTTCTTTGCGATCCAGGATCACGTCATCCAGTTTGTCGTCCGCACCGTAAACGGTTTCGGTCTTGTAACCGGTCAGCAGGTTCTTCAGCTTGGTCTTCATGATCGCGCTGTTACGGCCCGACTTGGTGAATTCAGCTTTCTGAACCAGCCAAGGATCGTTGTCGATACGGATCACGGTACCGGGTTTGAGTTCTTTACCAGTTTTCATTGCGAATATCCGAATTTGGATGGGATTTACAAAAATCTAGGCCGCGTATCATATCCAATTTAGGTAAAACCTTACCAGCGCTGCGGCAAGATCGGCCTGCAAGCCTTGTTCCAGACACCACACTTCGGCGTTTTCCTGCAGTTCTGGCCAATGTTTGCGGGCGATGAGCCAGTGATCGCCAATCGGCTGACCGGCACTCCACGCCCGCCACAGACCGTTCATCGCCTCAGCGGCGGCCGGTGAAAGCCCTTTCGTATACAGCGCGAGGAACGCGTCGAGCTTGTCCAGATGGATGTCTTCGTCCTGCTGATAGATGTGCCAGAGCATTGGCCGCCCCGCCCACTGCGCCCGCACGAACGAGTCTTCACCCCGCACCGCGTTGAAATCGCAGCACCAGAGCAGATGATCGTATTGATCCTGACGGACGAACGGCAGCACCTGCACCGTCAGCGCCTGACGCACGTTGAGGTCGCCGACGGCCAGCGAATCGACCCCGAGCCAGTGCGCAACATCACCGAGAATTCGCCCTTCCGGCACCAGCAGGTGGGTGGGTTCGTCATCGGCGGCCAGCATATCCAGCCAGCTGGCGAGACCGGTGTTCTCGTAGGCGAACAATGAAATCAATTGTGCGCCCGGTGCGCGAACGATCCCCAGACTGTCGAGGAATTGCCGCTGTGCAGCGGCGTCCTGTTGAAATTGCCGACGCCGCTCAAGCAAACCGCGTTCACGCAGCAAGCCACCGGTGCCCGGCTGAAACCCGGGGAAGAAGAAAAACTTCTGCACCGATTTGTATTTCACCGAGGGCAAACCATGACAACCGACGACCCAGTCTTCGGCGCTGAGGTAATCGAGGTTCATCCACAGCGGCGGCTGTTGGCGCTCGGCCATGGCATCCATGTACGCAGGCGGCAACTGACAGGCAAACGCGGCGATCACCACGTCTGCGGCTTGCGCCTGTGTCCACTCGCTCGGCCAATGGCACACCTCGACGCCCTCTTGCCATTGCTGCGCGACATGGATATTGATCTCGGGGCACATACGCTCGAAGGCACGCAGATCATCGACCCACAAGCGCACCGTCAGTGAATGCTCGGCCACCAGTTGCCGGGCCAGACGCCAAGTCACGCCGATGTCGCCATAGTTGTCGACCACGGTGCAAAAAATATCCCAGCGGGTTTTCAGATCCGACATTCAAGACTCCCGTTGGCAAAAGCCGCGATTGTCCGCATAAATGACCTCGCGCAGAAGAGCCGACGGCGATTAATCTTCGTGCGACAATCGCCACTTGCCCGCAACCATCCGCCAGGAGGCAGCCATGCCCTATCGCCCCAATCCGCGTCGCCCCTTGCCTGTCCAGCTTAGCGCGCTGCGCCTGACCGGCAGTATTGCCCTGGGCATGTGGCTGGGGTTCCTGGCCATTGCGCTGACCTGCTGGCTGCTCGCGCCTGTGCTGCTCAAGGAACAATTGGCGCCGGTCGCCCAGGCGGTACAGCAACTGGCCAATCCGCCGGCCGTCCAGTTCCAACCGGAGAGTCCACCGCAAAGCCGGCTGTTCGAGCAGTACGAAGAGAACCTGCGCAAGAAC
Source organism: Pseudomonas sp. HMWF006 (assembly GCF_003061205.1). Lineage (NCBI taxonomy): Bacteria > Pseudomonadati > Pseudomonadota > Gammaproteobacteria > Pseudomonadales > Pseudomonadaceae > Pseudomonas > Pseudomonas sp. HMWF006. The sequence goes on along the minus strand of NZ_QAIU01000539.1, from coordinate 5,340 downwards.
GAACAACAGGCGCGACTGGATCAGGCACGCGGTAACACGCGCAACCAGTCAAATCCTAAATGCCAGTTCTGGCTGCAACAGGACCAGACCGCGCCGAGCGAAAAGAGCCGCGCCAATGTTTTGCAATTCTGCGATTGATCATGAACAAACACATCGTCCACCAACTGATTCTCGACAAACTGCGCGTTGACCTCGACATCGCCGAGCGCGCCGCGCAAACCGCTTACGAAACCGCGACCCACGAGGAAAACATCGCCGAAAACAAGTACGACACCCTCGGACTGGAAGCGTCGTATCTGGCAGCAGGTCAGGCGAAACGGGTCGAGGAAATTCGCCAGTCACTGGCGCTGTGCCAGAACCTGACGTTGCGTGCCTACGACGAAAGCCGTGGCATCGAGGTCGGCTCCCTGCTCGGTCTGGAGGACGAAAAGGGTCGCGAACAATGGCTGTTTCTGGCGCCGGATGCGGCGGGCCTGAAAGTCGATGTGGTGGGTCAGCCGATTACCGTCATCACCCCGCGCTCGCCGCTGGGCAACAGCCTGCTGGGCAAATTCGAGGGCGATGAGGTGGAGATTCTGGTGGCGGGCACCCGGCAACAGTTCGCTGTCACCGAGGTGCTGTAGGACAACCGCTTAGTGAACCGGCAGTTCGACGCCGTCGAACAGTTCTTCCAGTTCCTGCTTGTTGTGACACTGAATGGCCTTGGCCATCACTTCGCGGGTCAGGTGCGGTGCGAACTTCTCGATGAAGTCGCACATGAAGCCGCGCAGGAAGGTACCGCGACGGAAACCGATCTTGGTGATGCTCGACTCGAACAGCTCGCTGGCATCCAGCACTACCAGGTCGTTGTCGAGTTTGGTGTCGACCGCCATCTTCGCCACGATGCCCACGCCCAGGCCCAGACGCACGTAGGTTTTGATCACGTCGGCGTCGGCGGCGGTGAACACCACTTTCGGCGTCAGGCCACGATGGCTGAAGGCTTCGTCGAGTTTCGAACGGCCGGTAAACCCGAACACGTAAGTCACGATCGGGTATTCGGCCAGCGCTTCAAGCGTCAGTTTCGGCAGTTTGGTCAACGGGTGGCCCTGCGGCACGACCACGCAACGGTTCCAGCGGTAGCACGGCATCATTACCAGATCGCCGAACAACTCCAGCGCCTCGGTGGCAATAGCGAAATCGACAGTGCCGTCAGCGGCCATCTCGGCGATCTGCATCGGCGAACCCTGGTGCATGTGCAGCGCCACATCCGGGTATTGCTTGATGAAATTGCTGATCACCGGCGGCAGCGCATAACGCGCCTGAGTGTGCGTGGTGGCAATCGACAGGGTGCCCTTTTTCTCGTTGGAGAATTCCTGGGCAATCTGTTTGATGCTTTCGACCTTGCGCAGAATCTCACCGGCAGTGGTGATGATGCGCTCGCCGGCCGGCGTGACGCGAGTCAGGTGTTTGCCGCTGCGGGCAAACACTTCGACGCCGAGTTCGTCTTCCAGCAAGCGGATTTGTTTACTGATGCCCGGTTGCGAGGTGTAAAGGCTTTGGGCTGTAGCGGAAACGTTGAGGTCGTGGTGCGCCACTTCCCAGATGTAGCGCAATTGTTGAAGCTTCATATGAATCCCTCAAAGCAGGTAGACGCCACGGGCATCAGCGTTGGTATATAACTATATTAATGGTTTGAAGAATAAATCTAGAACTTTTTTATCAAAAGACCATTATTCCTGCTCAGCGATCCTCCCGCCGCCGACGCTCCACCAAGGGCACCAGATACACCGGCACCTTGGCCAATTGCAGGACCCGGGCCGCCGTGCGCCCCAATGGCGTTTCTGCGCCCACCCCGTGGCTGTGACTTCCTACGATCAGCAAATCGACAGAGAGTTTCTGCACCTGGTCCAGAATCACCTGCGACGGATCGCCCTGCAGCACACGCACGGCACAAATGCGCTGCAGATCCTGCTCGCCCTCTTCACCCAGTTCTTCGCGAAAACTTTCCAGCACGCGCTGCTCGATACTGGCGATGACGGTTTTCAGACCCTGACTGTGAAATTCGTTCAGTGCCTGCTCGTCGAGATAACTCTGCAACACCGATTCGGCGAACAGCCCCATCGGCTCCACGGCATGCACCACATACAGGTCGGCATTGAACGTTCGCGCCAGCGCCAGGGCATGCTGCATCACTAACGGTGCGTACAGACCGAGGTCAGTGGCATACAGCATCGAACGAATCATATGACCTCCTCGCGTGCCAAAATGGCGGAGATTTGATTCAGCTTAGCAGTGCCTTGGCGACTACGACGGGCGACGCAACGTCTTGAACCACAGGGCTTTAGACCGGCGGTTCGTTGCTGATGCCATGGGGCACGTGGCCCGTGGCGACCACTTCACGGGCCAGTTCGCAGTGACCGGTCTGATCGTCGAAAAACACATCGGCGGCAAACGCTTCCAGAAACGCCGATTTGGTCAGGCCGCCGAGAAACAGTGATTCATCGAGACGGATATCCCATTCGCGCAAGGTGCGGATGACGCGCTCATGGGCCGGCGCCGAACGCGCGGTGACCAGCGCCGTGCGAATCGGACACGCGTCGTCGGGAAACTCGCGCTGCAACAGATTGAGCGCAGCGAGAAAGCCTTTGAACGGTCCGCCGCGCAAAGGCTCACGCGCCGACTCACGCTCCTTGGCCTGAAACGCTTCCAGCCCACCAGACTGATAAACGCGCTCCGACTCGTCGGAAAAAATCACCGCATCACCGTCGAACGCGATGCGCAATTCGTCGCTCGCCGCACGGCTGGCGCCGCCGGACAGAATCGTCGCCGCCGCGAACCCGGCATCCAGCGCTGCGCGCACGTCCTCGGCGTGAGTGGAGAGAAACAGGTCGCAACCGAAGGCCTTCAGGTACGGATAAGGGCTACGTCCGCCGACGAAAGCTGCGCGGGAAATGGCCAGGCCGTAATGGTGAATCGAGTTGAACACCCGCAAGCCGGTGTCGGCGCTGTTGCGCGACACCAGAATCACCTCGACCCGCGCGCGGCCGAGGCGACTGTTGAGGCTCAGGAGCTTTTCCACCAGCGGGAAGGCATCGCCCGGCGCGAGGATTTCGTCTTCGTGTTCGATCTGATACTGCCGATAGGCTTCAACGCCGCTCGACAGGTAAACCTTATGGCTTTCGCTCAGGTCGAACAGGGCCCGCGACGAGATCGCCAGCACCAGTTTGTCATCGATGTTCTTGGCCATGCCTTCCCCCACCCCTTACACAAAAATCGACCTAAACGTTACGTCGGTCGATAAAACACAGACTGCGATACAGCGCGTCGATACGCGGCAGTTCGAGACCCGCCGCTTTGGCCGCCGCCAGTGGCCGGGCGTAGATCGCCTCAAGCTCCAGCGGACGTTTGTGCACAAAGTCGTGGTGCATGCTCGGCCAGTAGTCAGGCATTTTCTCGGTCATCGTGAACAGGTAGTCGGCGTAACCCGGCGGCATGTCGTGGCCACAGGCCTTGGCGCCCTGCACCACTTCGGCCATCAATGCCTGAATCAGCACGCGACTGTCGGCATCGGCCATCAGCGGTGCGGTGCCGGCGCCGAGCAGCACCGACAGACCGTTGTAGGGAATATTCCACACCAGCTTCTGCCAGCGCGCCTGATGCAGATCGGGCATCGCTTGCGACTCGATGCCCGCCGCACGGAACAGGCTGGAGCCCTCCTCGACCAGCGCCATGCGTGCGGCACTCTCCAGCGCCGGGCCGCTGTGATAACCGACGTTGACCGCGCCCAGAGCCTGATGCGTGATCTGCCCCGGCCCCTCGCGATGCACGCAGATCAGGCACAGCCCGCCCAGCAGATGAAGGGACTCGGGCAATAGCTCACGCAAACTGTCTTCGACGTCGAGGCCGTTTTGCAGCACCAGCACCTTCGCGTCAGGCTTCGCCGCCTGAATGATCGACGGTGCCAGACCGGCATTGCTGGTGGTCTTGGCGCCGACCAGCAGCCAGTCGCACTGGGGCATGTCTTCGGCCGCTGCATAGGCCTGTACCGGATGCAACGTCAGCGGACCATGCACCGCACTGTTCACCTGCAAGCCGCGCTCGGCCACCGCCGAGAACTCGCTGCGCAACAGAAAGTGCACATCGAAGCCGGCCCGCGCCAGCATCACACCGTAGAAACCGCCAATCGCACCGGTACCGATAATCCCCACCACCGGTTTGTTCACTGCCCCCATCATGGCAACTCCTCTGCAATTCGACCCAGTGCCTGCACCAATGCCCCGTTGAGAGCATCGGCCGTCAGGCGCGTGTGCAATGCTCCAAAGAACTCGCCGTCGCG
>NZ_QAIU01000539.1:0-1004 GCF_003061205.1 Pseudomonas sp. HMWF006 | reverse complement strand
CCGCCGTTGGCGCCGGCATCGATCCAGCACAACTGATCGATTGCCAGATCGAGTCCCGGCAACACCTCGCGGGCATAACGGCAACTGGCACAGCCGACACTGGTGAAAATCACCAGGGAAACGCCGCTCATTGCCAGCAGCCGCTGGTCGGCGTCGAAATCGGTCAGCTCGGATTCGACCACTATACTGGGGGAAACAATGTCAAATGGCCGACACAGGGAGTCTGTGCTCATGGGACGTTTCATTCCTCATCCGGACGAGGTGCCGGTTGAATTAACCTTGCTCAAGCCTGAGTGTATTTCCAGGCAACAGCTGCACACTATCAGCCTCGGCGGCATCGCTTGCAATTACCACCGCGCCTGGCGCCACGGCACGGCGCTGCAAGTGCGCATGCCGACGCTCAATGCCGATATCTGCTATCCGGGCTACGTGGCGTGGTGTCTGCGGCGCAAAAAAGGTTATCTGGTGGGGATCGCCTTCACTGACGAACAGACGCTGTTCAGCGCAAGAATGGGTGAGCAAGTGTGTCAGATCGAGCGTTTCTGCCGCATGAACGACGCCCACGAAGATCTGCAGGATATTCAGGCACTGGCCCTGCAATGGGTCGAACAGCATGCCGACGAGTTCTCCCACGACAGCGTGCGCAAGGCTTTCGCCCAGCCTGTGCCGGACTGACGCAGTTTTCTAAAGCGTTACGTGCCCATTGTCGAGCAGCGTCTGACGCGCTAAGGTTCCGCTCCCCGACGCGCTTAAATCTGCTGTGCTCCGCCGCGCGGGGATCGCTGGCGGCCGGCACCCGTGACCTGACGAGTAAACGATGGCTGATTTACCGATCAACGACCTAAACGTCGCCTCTAACGAGACCCTGATCACTCCCGATCAGCTCAAGCGTGATATTCCTCTGAGCGACGCTGCCCTGCGCACCGTCACCAAGGGCCGCGAAGTCATTCGCAACATTCTTGATGGCACCGATCACCGTCTGTTCGTAGTGATCGGCCCGTGTT
>NZ_QAIU01000538.1:8834-15873 GCF_003061205.1 Pseudomonas sp. HMWF006 | reverse complement strand
TCTTCGTGCACATCAATCGCCAGGTTGACGGTCGACAGTTCGGCCAACGGCGTCTGGCTTGGGCACAGGGTGATCAGCGAAGCGCCACTCTCGCGAACGAGGTTGGCGGTGATCAGCAGATCCTTGGAGCGCCCGGACTGGGAAATGCAGATCGCCACGTCGGTCGGCTTCAACGTCACCGCCGACATCGCCTGCATGTGCGGGTCGGAGTACGCCGCCGCCGTCAGCAGCAAACGGAAGAACTTGTGCTGCGCATCCGCCGCCACCGCGCCCGACGCACCAAAGCCATAGAACTCGACACGCTGCGCCTGAGACATCAGCGTCACCGCGCGCTGCAACTCCACCGGATCAAGCTTCTCGCGAACCTCCATCAGGGTGTGCAGCGTGGTGTCGAAGATCTTCAGGCTGTAGTCGGCGACCGAGTCGTCCTCATGGATCGCGAACTGACCAAAACTGGCACCGGCAGCCAGGCTCTGCGCCAGTTTCAGTTTCAGATCCTGAAAACCTGAACAACCGATGGCGCGACAGAAGCGCACGATGGTCGGCTCACTGATGCCGACGCTGTGGGCCAGATCGGCCATGGAACTGTGCATCACGGCCGCAGGGTCAAGCAGCACGTGGTCGGCGACCTTGAGCTCCGACTTGCGTAACAGGTGACGTGACTGGGCGATGTGTTGCAGCAGATTCAAGGGGCTGGACTCTTCTTATGGGCAAGGATGTAGCACGCTTGTAGTTATACTACATGAATTGGCTTTTTGCCTGCTCAATGCGTAACTCAATGTCCCCGTATTGGGCGTGATGACGCGCATGTAGCACTTAAAACGGTTTTGCCTGCTCACGCAAAAGCCCGGCCAGCGCGGCAGCTTCTACCGGACGACTGATCAGATAGCCCTGCACCTCGTCGCAGCCCTCGGCCCGCAAAAACGTCAGTTGCTCCGGCCGTTCGACTCCTTCGGCCACCACCTTCAACGACAGTCCGTGGGCCATGGCAATGATCGCGCGGGTGATCGCCGCATCCTCACTGCCCTCGCCCAGGCCGCGAATGAACGCCTGATCGATCTTCACGTAATCCACCGGAATCCGTTTCAGATAACTCAACGACGAATACCCGGTGCCGAAGTCGTCGATGGCCAGTTTCACCCCCAGATCCCGCAGTTGCTGGAACGTCGCAATGATGTGTTCAACGCTGTCGAGCAACTGGCTTTCGGTCAATTCCAGCTCGAGAAAATGCGGCGCCAGACCGGTCTCCTCCAACACCTGCCGCACCAGACTGACCAGTTTGCCCTGACGCAGTTGATGCACCGAGAGGTTCACCGACACGCGGATCGCTTCCAGGCCCTCGCGCTGCCATTCGCACGCTTGCCAACACGCCTGACGCAGGACGAACTCGCCGATGGGGCCGATCAACCCGGTTTCTTCGGCCAGCCCGATGAAATCACCCGGCGGTACCTGCCCCAGAATCGGATGTTCCCAGCGCACCAGAGCCTCAGCCGCATTCAGCCGACCTGTCGCCAGGCACAACTTCGGCTGATAGAACACCTTCAGTTGCTTGTCTTCGATAGCTTTGCGCAACTGGTTCTCCAGTTGCAGACGCTCAAGGGTGCTGGCCTGCAGGCTGTCGGTGTAGAACTGGAAATTGTTGCCGCCCAGATGCTTGGCATGCTGCATGGCCATGTTCGACTGACTGACCAGCGCGGAAATTTCACGGGCATTGTCCGGCAGCATACTGATGCCCATCGAGGCGCTGACCACCAGTTCATGCCCTTCGACCGTCAGCGGCAGACGCAGCTTGCTCGACAACCGCGTGGCGACCCGCGCCAGGCTCGACAGGTTGCCGTAGGCGTCGAACAGCACCGCGAATTCGTCACCGGACAACCGCGCAATCGTGTCCGCTTCCGGCAAGGCATTGACCAGCCGCCGGGACATTTTTTGCAGCAACTGGTCAGCGATCTCATGGCCGAGGCTGTCGTTGAGCAATTTGAAACGATCCAGATTGATGTGCAGCAACGCCAGACTGCGCCGTCCGCCCTGCCGGACCCGTTGGTGGGCTTCGTGCAGGCGCTCGCGAAACAGCGAGCGATTGGCCAGTCCGGTGAGTTCATCGTAGTGCGTCAGGTAACGCATGCGCTCTTCGGATTCGCGCCGCGCCGAAAGATCGGCGAAGAAGCCGACGATATGACTGACGTTGCCCCGACTGTCGCGCACTGCATTGAGTTGCAGCCACTGTGGATACAACTCGCCGTTCTTGCGGGTTTCCACCAGTTCACCTTGCCAACTGCCATGCTGCTCCAGCGCATGGCGGATCGCGACGTAATGCCGACGGGCATCGCGGCTGCACGGCAACTCGACGACATTGCGCCCGAGCATGTCGTCGATGTCGTAACCGGTCACCCGGCTGAAGGCCTGATTGATCGCGATCAGCGCGTAGTTCGGGTCGAGGATCACAATGCCTTCGCTGGCCGCTTCGAACACCGTCGCCGCCAGGCGCTGCTGCTCTTCGAGGCTTTTGCTGGCGCTGATGTCGCGGCGGGTGCCGACCATGCGGATCACTTGCCCGCTCTCGCTACGTTCAACGGCGCGGCCACGGTCTTCGATCCACACCCAGTGACCATCGCCGTGGCGCACGCGGTATTCGATCTGATAGTCCTCGGTGCGGCCCTTCAAATGCTCGACCAAGGCGTGCTTGAGCGACGGCACATCCTCCGGGTGCAGGCGTGGCTTGAGGTCGCGCAGGATGGCCGTGACGTATTCCGGGGCGAGGCCGAACAGCTCCTGAATCTGCGTGTGATGAACCTCGTCGGTCTGCAGGTTCCAGTCCCACAACCCCAGCTCGCTGGCCTTCAGCGCCAGCGCCAGGCGCGCTTCGCTTTTGCTCAGGGCCTGATTGGCGGCGTCCAGCTCGCGGCTGCGCTGAGCGACGCGGTCTTCCAGGTCGACCTGCGCTTCGCGCAACTGGCCTTCGGCGCAACGCCGCTGCTCGATTTCTCGCGCCAGCTCCTGATTGAGCTGTTCGCTGCGCGACTGCGTCTGCTGAAGATGTTCGATCAGGTGCTGATTCTGAAAGCGCCGCAGCAAGCCACGATCAATCAGGCGATTGACCTGCCACGCCACCACGCTCAGCGAGCCGAGCAGAATCAGGCCCAGCCAGCCCCAGCCGCGCGCCTGCTCGTCGCCGCCCCAGAACAGATAGCCGATCGCCGGCAGCAGGCACGGCAAGGTAAACGACAGAAACGCCGGCAGGCTCACCGCATAGGCGACACTGGCCGACAATGTCGCGGCACCGATCAGGCCGAACACCCAGGCCTGCTGCATGAAGTTGTCGGCCGGCACCAGGGCAATGCCAGCGCCAGCCAGGGTCAGGCCGGTCATGGTCGAGCCGAGCAGGAACATGCGGAACCAGATCGGCTGGGCCTGGCGATTGGGTATCGCCGAATCGAACGCCGCCACTTGAATCACGCGCAACGCCACCAGCGACAGCAACCACACCAGCCAGACACTGACCACGAAGTAGCGCTGCGGGCTCCAGAGCAAAGCGGCGCAGACCAGACCATTGATCAACATGAACAGGGTGGGCAACAGAGAGCCCTGGTACAGCAGGCGCGTGCGCTCCACCGCCATTTCGACGGCATAGTTCTTGCGGATAACCCGGGGTTCCACAGAGGGGCCCGACAGTTCGGAGCTGAGGGTCATGGGCAACGTTCTTGTTCTTATAAGGGGGGCGTGCGCCCGAAACGTGCACGGAGCATACACAAGCCGATCCCGTTGCCAAACTGCCCCAGGTCATAATTTCAGCGAAACATTTGCTCCCCGCAACGACGCCGAAACCCGCAGAGCCACACGGACTCACGCCTTCAGCCGATGACCGACCGGTCGTCATCGGCAGCACTTTCATCGGCTAATGCAAAGCTCGGTTTGCCCGGGCCTGCGGCGCACCCTAGAATGCCCCGATGCGCGATGATCTCTCCCTTCTGCTGAACTCCCTCAACGATGCCCAACGCCAGGCCGTAGCCGCCCCGTTGGCCGTCAGTTGGTCCTGGCCGGTGCTGGCTCCGGTAAAACCCGAGTGCTGGTGCACCGTATCGCCTGGTTGATCCAGGTCGAGAACGCCTCGCCCCACTCCATCCTGTCGGTGACGTTCACCAACAAGGCCGCTGCCGAGATGCGTCACCGCATCGAGCAGTTGCTGGGTATCAACCCGGCCGGCATGTGGGTGGGCACCTTCCACGGCCTGGCGCACCGCTTGCTGCGGGCGCACTGGCAGGAAGCGGGTTTGAGCCAGACCTTCCAGATTCTCGACAGCGACGACCAGCAACGACTGGTCAAGCGAGTGATCCGCGAGCTGGGTCTGGACGAGCAACGCTGGCCGGCCCGGCAGGCCCAGTGGTTCATCAACGGGCAAAAAGACGAAGGTCTGCGCCCGCAACATATTCAAGCCAGTGGCGATCTGTTCCTGGCCACCATGCGCGGCATTTACGAAGCCTACGAGGCGGCCTGCCAGCGTGCCGGCGTCATCGACTTCTCCGAACTGCTGCTGCGCGCCCTCGACCTGTGGCGCGACCACCCGGGCCTGCTGGCGCATTATCAGAAGCGCTTCCGGCACATTCTGGTGGACGAGTTCCAGGACACCAACGCCGTGCAATACGCCTGGTTGCGTCTGCTCGGCAAGGGTGGCGACAGCCTGATGGTGGTCGGTGACGACGACCAGTCGATCTACGGCTGGCGTGGCGCGAAAATCGAGAACATCCATCAGTACTCGTCCGACTTCCCGGATTCGGTGACCATTCGTCTGGAGCAGAACTACCGCTCCACGGCCGGCATCCTGAAAGCGGCCAACGCCCTGATCGCCAATAACACCGGGCGCCTGGGCAAGGAGCTGTGGACCGATGGCGGCGACGGCGAAGCGATCAATCTGTACGCCGCGTTCAACGAACACGACGAAGCACGTTACGTTGTCGAAACCATCGAAAGCGCGCTGAAAACCGGCCTGGCCCGCAGCGATATCGCGATTCTGTACCGTTCCAACGCCCAATCGCGCGTTCTGGAAGAAGCCTTGCTGCGCGAACGCATTCCGTACCGCATCTATGGCGGCCAGCGCTTCTTCGAGCGCGCGGAAATCAAGAACGCCATGGCCTACCTGCGTTTGCTCGAAGGCCGCGGCAACGATGCCGCGCTGGAACGGGTGATCAACGTACCGGCCCGTGGCATTGGCGAAAAAACCGTCGAAGCGATCCGCGACCACGCACGCCACAGCGATGTGTCGATGTGGGAAGCGATGCGCCAACTGGTGGCCAATAAAGGCCTGACCGGTCGCGCCGCCGGGGCGCTGGGTGCGTTCATCGAGCTGATCGAAAACCTCGCCGCCAAGTGCATGGAGATGCCGCTGCACCTGATGACCCAGACCGTCATCGAGCAGTCGGGGCTGATCGCCTATCACGAAGCGGAAAAAGGCGAGAAAGGCCAGGCCCGGGTGGAAAACCTTGAGGAACTGGTCAGCGCCGCGCGCAACTTCGAGAACACCGAAGAAGACGAAGAGCTGACACCACTGGCGGCGTTCCTCGGCCACGCTTCGCTGGAAGCCGGAGACACCCAGGCCGACGAACACGAAGACAGCGTTCAGCTGATGACCCTGCACAGCGCCAAAGGCCTGGAATTCCCTTACGTGTTCCTGGTGGGCATGGAAGAAGGCCTGTTCCCGCACAAGATGAGCCTGGAAGAACCGGGGCGCCTTGAGGAAGAACGGCGCCTGGCCTACGTCGGTATCACCCGGGCCATGCAGAATCTGGTGATGACCTATGCTGAAACCCGACGCCTGTACGGCAGCGAAACCTACAACAAGGTTTCGCGTTTCGTACGCGAAGTGCCGAAGGGCCTGATTCAGGAAGTGCGTTTGTCGAACAGCGTCAGCCGACCGTTCGGTGGCAACCAGTCAATGAGCGGCAGCAACCTGTTCAGCGGCAGCGAAATTCCGGAAACCGGCTTCAGTCTGGGCCAGGCCGTTCGCCATTCGATCTTCGGCGACGGCGTGATCCTCAACTTCGAAGGCGCCGGCGCGCAGGCGCGGGTTCAGGTGAATTTCAGCGAAGGCAGCAAGTGGCTGATGCTTGGTTACGCCAAGCTGGAAGCTATCTAAGGCTTTGCTCGATTGCTCTTCTGCAGGAGTGAGCCTGCTCGCGATAGCTTCACCACGGTTTGACAGTTAGACCGAGGTGCTTCAATCGCGAGCAGGCTCACTCCTAAAGGGTTTGTGTGAGCTTTGATGCAATTTGGGAGCAATTCATGGGCTCAGGCTTCTTTTCCTCCTGGACATTCTGGGCCCTGCTCTCGGCGACTTTCGCTGCACTGACGGCGATCTTTGCCAAAGTCGGCATCGAAAACGTCAATTCCGACTTCGCCACCCTGCTGCGCACCATCGTGGTACTGGTCAGCCTGGCCTTGATTTTGTACGCGACGGGCCAATATCAGTCCTTGGGTTCGATCTCCGCCAAGAGCTATCTGTTCCTGCTGCTGTCCGGTCTGGGGACCGGCGCATCGTGGCTCTGCTATTTCCGCGCACTGAAAGTCGGCCCGGCCTCGCTGGTCGCGCCAGTGGATAAACTCAGCGTGGTGCTGGTGGCGGTGCTCGGCGTGATCCTGCTGGGCGAAAAACTCGACCTGCGCCAATGGGGCGGCATCGGCCTGATCACGGCAGGTGTGGTGATGTTGGCGTTTCGTCGCTAAGGCGATTTCTCACTGAACCCGTCGTCGTTTCCTACAGCCAAAAGTAAACAGCCTTATTGCCCTGACCAAGCTGAACCTAACCTGTCAGGCAAAAGCCCGAAACACTCTCTCGCTAGCCAGTAACACTTCAGCTGTGCAACATGGCGCGCGTGTCTCCACAAACGGGAATTCCCTTTATGAAACGTTTTCTTAGCATCGCCATGGCGTTGTGCATCGGCCTGACGATGAGCCTCGACGCCAACGCCAAGCGCTTCGGTGGTGGCAAAAGCGCCGGCGCTGCGCCGACGCACCAGACCAGCCAGATGGCTCCTTCTTCTCCAGG
>NZ_QAIU01000538.1:804-8824 GCF_003061205.1 Pseudomonas sp. HMWF006 | reverse complement strand
GGTGCTGCCGGTGCCGCTGGCGCCGCTGCCAAGGCCGGTGGCGCTTCGAAATGGCTCGGCCCGCTGGCCGGTATCGCTGCCGGTGGCCTGCTCGCGTCCATGTTCATGGGCGGCGGCTTCCAGGGCATGCAGATCTTCGACATCCTGATCATGGCCGTGATCGCGTTCGTGATCTTCCGCTTTATCGCCGCCCGTCGACGCAAGCAGCAGGAGCATCTGGCTCCGGCCGGCGCGCCGATGCAGCGTGAAGTGTTCGAACAGAAGCCTGCTGCCATGGGTTCGATATTCGGTGGTTCGGCGGCTCCGGTTGCCGCTCGTCCGGTAATCAACGCGCCAGCCTGGTTCAACGAGCAGCGCTTCCTTGAAGCCGCACGCAGCCACTTCCAGTCGCTGCAGCAGCACTGGGACGCCAACGAAATGGACAAGATCGCCGAGTTCGTGACCCCGCAAATGCTCGACTTCCTCAAGCGTGAGCGCGCGGATCTGGGCGACGGCTTCCAGTCGACCTACATCGACAACCTGCAGGTGCAGCTGGACGGCGTCGATGATCGTGCCGACAAGACCATCGCCACCCTGACCTTCAGTGGTGTGTCGAAAACCTCACGTTTCGACCAGGGCGAAGTGTTCAGCGAAAGCTGGAACATGGAACGTCCGCAGGGCGACAACCAGCCTTGGCTGGTGGCCGGTATTCGTCAGAACGGCTGAGCCTTGCTGCGCTGAACCTGCGACCACGAAAACCCCGGACTCGTCCGGGGTTTTTCTATTTCGCGGTTGCATCTATAGCGAGCTACTGTATAAACCGGCCCATATAAACCGCGCCATTCAAGCAAGAGGATCCCGGACGTGGAAGAAATCATCGAACAACTGCGCGAAGCCAACGAACCCGTACCGGTTCCTTTGGAATTGCCTGACGAAGACCAACTGGTGGAGATCGAGGAAGAACTGTTCATCAACATTCCGTTCGTCTTCAAAGAGTTTCTGCTGACCGTCAGCGATGTGGTGTTTGGCAGCCTCGAGCCGGTGACCGTCACCGACCCGCAATCGCACACCTACCTGCCGGAAGTCGCGGCCAACGCCTGGGATATTGGCGTACCGCGCGACCTGATCCCGATCTGTCAGGACGGCTACAACTACTACTGCGTTGAAGAAGACGGCACCGTGGTGCTGTGGTCCGGCGAAGAAGAGCTGATCACCGAAGAGTCCTGGGAATCGGTGTGGCACTGGGCGCGGGACGTCTGGCTGGAAAGCTGATCTGCCACACGTCCCGGTAGGTCAGTGCCCCGACGACTCCTTGTGGTTGTCGAGGGTTTCCAGCAAAGCCACCTGCATCCGCGTGTGCACGCGGATGAACCAGCGCCAGAGCAGCGCCGCCACGGCGGCCGCCACCACGGCGATCAGCACCAGCAACTTGTTGGTCGGCAGGATACTGGCCGACAAGGCTGACAACAGCAGGAAAATCACCAGCAGCGAGAGGATCGGGATCACTTCGGCGATCACCCGGCGCACTCGCTGCGTGTGACGACCGGCCATTTCCGGCTTTACCCCCATCTCTGCCAGCAGCATCGACAGCGCCTTGAGCTTGCGATACGCCGCGATCAAAAACGGCAACGACACCAACAACGCCCCGCCCCAGATCAACGCCTTCTGCCAGCTCGGATCGCTGACCCAGTCTTGCAATGAGGTCGATATACGCTCGGCGAAGTAGGCCCCGGCGAAGAAGATCGCAATCACCAGCGCCAGATTGACCCCGACCTGCAACAGGATTCGCCTGATCATCGACGCCAGCATCGCGCCCTCGCCCTGCGGCTGAATGCTGCGCAGCCACTCGCCGTACATACCCAGAACACGCCCCAGGCGCTTGGGCACAGCGGCGGACAACTTGATCGACAGCGGATCGGCGGCACGAATCAGATACGGCGTCAGCAGCGTGGTAATCACCGACACGGCCACAGCGACCGGGTAAAGGAAGTTGCTGGTGACCTGCAGGGTCATGCCCAGCGCGGCGATGATGAAGGAAAATTCGCCGATCTGTGACAGGCCCATCCCGACGCGCAGTGAGGTGCGTCCGTCATTGCCGGCGATAAAAGCACCGAGGCCGCAGGACAGCATCTTGCCTAGCACCACGGCGACAGTGATCACGGCGATCGGCCAGGCGTATTCGAGCAGAATCATCGGGTCGAGCATCAGACCGATCGCCACAAAGAAGATCGCACTGAACAGGTCGCGCACCGGTTCGATCAGGCGCTCGATTTTCAGCAGTTGCCGCGACTCGGCCATGATCGCACCGATCAGGAAGGCGCCGAGCACCATGCTGTATTCAAGTTTGACCACCAGCAGGCAGAACCCGAAACACAGGCCCAGCACGGTGATCAGCAACATCTCGTTGCTGTCGAATCTGGCGACGTAGGCCAGCAGGCGCGGCACCAGCAGAATGCCAATGACCAGCGCGACAATCATGAACAGCGACAGCTTGCCGACCGTGGAAAACACCTCGCCGGAACTCACCGTGCCGCTCACCGCGATGCTCGACAGCAACGCGATGATGCCAATGCCGAGGATGTCTTCGACGATCAGCACCCCGAAGATCAACTGCGCGAAACGCTCGTTTTTCATCTTCAGGTCATTGAGCGCCTTGACGATGATGGTGGTCGAGGAGATTGCCAGGATCGCGCCGAGGAACAGCGAGTCCATGGTGTTCCAGTCGAACCAGCGGCCGATTTCGTAGCCGATCCAGATCATCAGGACAATTTCGAGGAACGCTGCAATGAAGGCCGTGGCGCCGACCTTGAACAGCTTGCGCAGGCTGAACTCCAGCCCCAGGCAGAACATCAGGAAGATCACCCCCAGTTCGGCAAGGGTCTTGATGGTTTCTTCGTCGTGGATCAGGCCGAACGGCGGGGTGTGCGGACCGATGATGAAGCCGGCAACGATGTAGCCGAGTACCACAGGCTGCTTGAAGCGATGAAACAGTACCGTGACCACGCCTGCGACCAACATGATCACTGCCAGATCCTGAATAAAGCTGATGGCATGCATGGCGTGGCCTCCTTGTATGACGAGACTCGCGGACAGACGTCAGAACGGTCTGGGCGAGGTGAGAAAAATCCGCTTTTCACGTGGGAATTGCCCTTGGGCAGGGCCTTTTGCAGGTTAACACCGCGACTTCCGCCTGGAAGGCGGTGCAATATATGGAAACAGAACGATTCCGGCGTGACGGCGGCCTGTCGCCCGGCGTCCCGATAACGGTGCTTTTGAAAAGCGACCAGGCACCCGCAGAGGTGCTTTCAGCCACTCAGCCTTGATCCGTGAGAACGTTATGGAACCCGGAAACGCCCAGCTGTCGATGACGGTATTGATGACCCCCGACATGGCCAACTTCTCTGGCAATGTCCACGGCGGCACCCTGCTCAAATACCTCGACGAAGTGGCCTACGCCTGCGCGAGCCGTTATGCCGGCCGCTATGTAGTGACCCTGTCGGTTGATCAGGTGATTTTTCGCGAGCCGATTCACGTCGGCGAGCTGGTGACCTTCCTCGCGTCGGTCAACTACACCGGCAACACCTCAATGGAAGTCGGCATCAAAGTGGTGACCGAGAATATCCGCGAGCGCTCGGTGCGCCACACCAACAGCTGCTTCTTCACCATGGTCGCTGTCGATGACCAGCGCAAACCGGCGGCAGTACCGCCGCTGCAACCGCAGAACAGCGAAGACAAACGCCGCTACATGCAAGCGCAGCAGCGTCGGCAGATTCGCCAGGAGCTGGAGAAGCGTTATCAGGAGATCAAGGGCGACGCCTGATCAGCCCCTATTGATGTGGCTTGATAGATAGCCTTCGCGAGCAAGCCCGCCCCCCCATTGGATCTGTGCGGTTCACCAAACCAATGTCGGAGCGGGCTTGCTCGCGAATGCGCATGACGCGGGCTACAGACTGATGGCTGTCGCCTCGAATTTCACCCGTGGGTGCGCAATCCGGTCCTGTGCCCGCACCAGTTGCAACTCATAACTGGCACACGCCTGCGTCTCCAGCAGCACTTCATGCACCGCCGCTGCGGTGAATTCAAACGCCGCTACCAGGCTGTCCCCGAGCAGCACCCGCGCCAGGAACAGACCGGACGTCAAATCGCCCACCCCCACCGGCTGCCGCGGAAACGCCAGCAACGGCCGGCGCAAATGCCAGCTGCCGTCAGCGGTGACCAGCAACATCTCGAAGCCATCCGCCGGCTTGCCCGGGTAATCCAGATGCTTGACCAGCACCGCTTTCGGGCCGCGGGCCAGCAGGGCTCGCGCCATCGCCAGGCAATCGAACAGCGACTGCGGCTTGCGCCCGGAGAAGCTGTCCAGTTCCAGCTGATTCGGGCACATGATGTCCGCCACAGCGGCCGCCTCTTCCAGCAGGAAGTCACTGACCTCGGTCGGCACACTGCAGCCCTTCTCCGGATGGCCCATTACCGGGTCACAGAGATACAGCGCCTTGGGATTGACCGACTTGATGCGCTCGACGCCGCTGAGAATCGCCCGCCCTTGCGCCGCACTGCCGAGATAGCCGGACAGCACCGCATCGCAGTTGCCCAGTTCGCCGATGGCAGCGATCCCTTCAACCAGTTCGGGGATCTGTTGCGGTGCCAGCACTTCACCGGCCCACTGCCCATATTGAGTGTGATTGGAAAACTGCACGGTGTTGAGGGGCCAGACATTCACCCCGACCCGCTGCATCGGGAAAACCGCAGCGCTGTTGCCGGCGTGGCCGAACACCACATGGGACTGGATGGCGAGCAGATGAGGCGTACGTTTCATTCGGGTCATTCCGTAAAACGATTGAAATTCAAGCCGCGCAGTATGCGACGAAACGCAGCCTGTACGACAGGCCGGCGACGCAGTTAAGCTGACGCTATCTTTTGGAGTCCCCTGTCGATGCTGACCCTCGAAAACATCTTCGTGTTGATGCTGTTCGCCGCTGCCGGCGCATGGCTATGGCACAACCACGGCTTGCGCGAGCGGGCGCTGGAGCGGGTCAAACAGCATTGCATCAACGTTGGCATCGAACTGCTGGACGGTAATGTCGCGCTGAAAAAGATTGGCTTGATCAAGGATGCCAGCGGTCGCCGACGCTTGGCGCGGGTGTATAACTTCGAATTCACCGTCACCGGCGAAACCCGCCACAACGGCACCATCACCCAGTTCGGCGCGCACAGTGCACAGATCGAACTGGCGCCCTACCCGGCGCCGTTCGACGATACGCCGCCGGTGGTCGAGGTGCACAAGCCTCGCGCGGAAGTGATCGAGCTCAGTCAGTGGCGCCAGGAACACACCAAGTGGAAGCCCTGAGTCCCGTCTTGTGAGCTTTTGAGTCTTAGCTTGTCCGCGCACGCGCCAGACCGGCCTGCAATGCCCCGACTTCCTGTGGCTCACTGAAAATCAGCTCGATCCGCGAATCCCGCCGCCATTCGCTTGGTTGCCAATTCAATTCAGCCCGGTCCAGCGCATTCGCTGAAACCCAGCCCGCGACGCTGTGGATAACCAGTTTGGCGCGTTTCCACTCCAGGCTTGCCAGCCAGTCGGCGATTCGCTGGCTGTCGAACGTTTTCCCCGGGTGCCAACGCCAACCCACGCTCCAACTGCCCTCCAGGGCCTGGCTCAGACAGATCGGTTGCGTCGGATCACTCCACACCGTTGGCATGGGCGCCGGGCCGTTGGGCACGATCAGGCTATCCGCACCCGCCGTCGCCCGTGCGGTCAGGCCCGGCAACTCGCTCAGGGACACCTGCGCCTGCTGCGTCCAGAGCAACCGCACGGGCGGCAGTTGTGCGGTTATCTGCCCGCGCAGGCGCTCATCAAGGTTTTCAGCCTTGTTCAGCAACAGTAAACCGGCGCCGGCCAGAGCCTCCTGTTGCGCTGCCGCTAACGGTTTTCCCGCCGCCAGCGCCTGAGCGTCCAGCACCAGAACACACGGCTGTACCGCCAGCACGCCGCGCCACGGCGCTTCACTCAACTGCCTGAGCAACTGCGCCGGATGACCCAGCCCCGACGGCTCGATAAACAGCCGATCCGGCTTTGCCTTGCGCAGCAAGCGCCCGAGCCCGATCTGGAACGGCGCACCATTGACGCAACACAAACACCCCCCGGCCACTTCGCCCAGTGCGATACCATCGGCGTCACGAGTCAGCAGTGCGGCATCAAGGCCGATCTGGCCGAACTCATTGATCAGCACCGCCCAGCGCTCCCCGTCCGGGCGTTGCGCCAGGAGCTGGCGGATCAGGCTGGTCTTGCCCGCCCCCAAGGGACCGGCGATGACATGAGTTGGAATGTTCTGCAACATGGCTGGCATTTTCTGAGGAGGTTGAAGATGCGTTGGGTGGGATGGTCGTTGCTGTTGATGCTGCTGTCGAGCGAAGCGTTGGCTCAGGCCTGTGTCGTGCACAGTCAGGGCGAGCGGCTTGATGTAAAAGTCTGCCAGCAGAACCGCAACATCCCGGCCAAGCTGTTCAGCGATGGTTTCTGTCAGCCGACCCTGGCCGGACAGAAAGTCGAGGTGCAGTACGTCGATCAATGCCCCGCCGGCGCCTTTGGTGTGTGCAGCAACGCGCAAGTCGCCAATATGCCTTACCGCCAGGATATCCACTATTACGGCGTCGCCACTGATGCAGCGTATCTGCAACCGTATTGCGAAGGCCAGAGCCAGGGCTCCTGGCTCAAACCTTGAGCGCTTAACCGAGCCAGTCGAGGGTCAGCATCAACCGACGCTCGCCCGGCGATAATGCCGGCGAACGATGAATCAAGCCAAAGCCCTCGTTGCCGTGCCATTTTTCACCTTTGAGCAGCGCGACGTGAGCGCTGCCCAGTTGCTGGATCTGCGCGCAGTCCTGCGGCTCGGCGTCGGCCTGCCCCAGTTGAGTACGGTCCATGGCGCCCTCGGTGAGCCACTGACTGCCGACGCCGGCGTACGTGGTAATCAGGCGCACCGGCACATGGTCAACGTGGAAGCGTGGGCACATGGCCTTGTCCAGTACCCGCAGCCGCAGGCCGATGCGCCGCGCACCCAATAAACAGGCAAATGCACTGACCAGCCATCTCAGGTCGGCGATAAAGCTGTCGTAGCCTTCCAGGTCACGAAATCCTGCGGCCAGCCCGGCAAGGTCAGGCTCGGCGTCCTCCTCGGGCAATTCCAGGCACAGCGACTCCGCCAAGGGTTCATTGCGCGAAAGCAGCAGCCCGGCGAAATCGGCAATGTGCAGCGGCAGTTGTCGCTGCCAGACCGCGAGGTTGATGTCGTCCTCCAGGATCCGCGCCAATGCATTGGGCGTCGGCCCGTGATGCGGATAACGCGCGCGGTTTTGCAGCTGCTTGAACGCGAGCATCAGGCGGCCTCTTCGTGCCAGGGGCCGAACGGATCCGCTAGCAATTGCCAGCCCTGCGCACCGAGTGCCATTTCCTCATCGCTCAGCAGGCAGTCGTCCAGATCCGCCGAGAGCTGGGCGAAGTCGATGTTCTGGCCAATGAACACCAGTTCCTGACGACAATCACCGACGCTCGGCGTCCAGTTCTGCATGATCGCCTGGGTGCTTTCCTGATCCTGCGGCCACTGGGATTTCGGCACAAAACGCCACCAGCGACCCGCGAAGCCATGACGCATCAAACCGCCGGCCTGCGACCAGCTTCCGGCATCCGTGGGTTTGCTGGCCAGCCAGAAGAAACCTTTGGAGCGCAGCAGTTTACCGTTCAGCCACGGACGGTCGATGAAGTTGAAAAACCGCTGCGGGTGAAAGGGCCGACGCGCACGGTAGACCGTTGACGCGATGCCGTACTCCTCGGTTTCCGGCACGTGTTCGCCCCGTAACTCCTGCAGCCACCCCGGTGCCTGCGCGGCTTTTTCGAAGTCAAAGCGACCGGTGTTGAGGATCTTCTCCAGCGGCACTTCGCCCATCACCATCGGGATGATTTCAGCGTGAGCATTAAGGCGTCCGAGAATGGCCATCAGTTCATCGCGATCACCTTGGCTGATCAGGTCGATCTTGCTGATCA
>NZ_QAIU01000538.1:0-794 GCF_003061205.1 Pseudomonas sp. HMWF006 | reverse complement strand
GTCGACGACAGTGACCATGGTGTCGAGGCGCGCGACGTCAGCGAGGCTCTGCCCCTGTTCGTCGCGAAAGGTGAAGGTTTCTGCCACCGGCAGCGGCTCGGAGATCCCGGTGGATTCGATCAGTAAGTAATCGAAACGACCCTCGCGGGCGAGCTTGCTCACTTCTTCGAGCAAGTCCTCGCGTAACGTACAGCAGATGCAACCGTTACTCATCTCGACGAGCTTTTCTTCGGCACGGTTCAGGCTGACATCGCGCTGAACTTCGCTGCCATCAATATTGATCTCGCTCATATCATTAACGATGACCGCCACTCGCAATCCGTCTCGATTACGTAGTACGTAATTCAAAAGTGTACTTTTTCCGGCGCCGAGAAATCCCGAAAGCACGGTCACAGGCAATGCAGCTGACATTGGGTAATCCTCATCAAATGGTAGCCGACTGGCGCTTTTGCTCGCGCCGGACGTTTTCTGGTCCCAAACGATGGGCTTCAGAGAAAGTAAACGTTCGAAGTCGGTCGGGTCAGGCTCAGTTCAAATTAATGTTATAGTATAACAACGCAAACAAGCCAGCCCTTGTCTTGCCTTGAACGACAAAGCACTGGAAGCTGCAATCAACTGGCCTGCTGGAAAACGTGATGAGAAATGCGCTGAAGTACTCGGTTTTCAGCCTCGTGCTGTTGATGGTGGGCAATGCCTGGGCTCAGGTTCCAGCGCTGGCCAGCTGCACACGCAGCGCCAATCTGCTGGCTTGCGTGGATGCTGATGGCAATGCGTACAGCGTCAACACCGTGGGC
>NZ_QAIU01000537.1:8652-8850 GCF_003061205.1 Pseudomonas sp. HMWF006 | reverse complement strand
GTACGGTTGGTTGCCGTCGTAGCGCGCGTCATACCGCACGCGGCCCTTGGCCTTGTAGTAACCGCCGTCCCAGTTGTCTTCCAGGTTGGCCTTGAAGTACACGGCTTTCTGCGTGACCTGATCGTCACCGTGCAGGCGCACGGCCGTGGCCACGCCGACTTCACCGTCGGCGTAATCCGGCTTGAGATCATCGACGGT
>NZ_QAIU01000537.1:5576-8584 GCF_003061205.1 Pseudomonas sp. HMWF006 | reverse complement strand
TCGTTACATTCCCAACCCGACACCGCCATCAATCACCAGGCTCTGGGCAGTCACCCCACCAGCCTCGGGACTGGCCAGGTAACGCACCATCGCCGCCACTTCTTCGCTCTGGATGAAACGGCGCATCGGCAGTTTCTTCTTCGCGTTGCGCACGATCTGTTCCTGGGTCAAACCAGCAATCGCCGCTTGCGTCGCCAGTTCACCCTGCAACATCGGCGTATCGATCCAGGCCGGCAGAATCGCGTTGACGGTGATCTGCCGCGACGCCAGGTCCAGCGCCAGCGCCTTGGTCATGCCGACGATGCCGTGCTTGGACGCGCAGTACGCGGTGTTGCGCACCTTGCCGGCCCGACCGAGGATCGACGACATGTTGATGATCCGGCCCCGATCGGGCATCAGCGCCAGACACAACGAGGTCACGTAGAACGTGCCGTTGAGGTTGACCGAAATCACCTTGTGCCAGTTGTGCAGATCCTCCGGCTCGTTCTCGTTGCAGATACCGGCGCTGTTGACCAGCACATCAACGTATTCGACTTGCGAACCGAGGGTCTTGAAGAACGCCTCCATCGCCGGCAGGTCGGCAATGTTCGCCGCGTGGGTTTCGACCCGTGCCTTGATCTGCGCGTGTTGTTTATCGACCCAGCGCTGCAGTTCCGGCAGATCGAGATCCAGCAGGATCAGACGATTGTCGGCCTCGGTGGCGAAATTCTCCGCCACCGCGCGGCCGATGCCCTTGGCGGCACCGGTAATCAGAATGGTCCGGCTCATGGCATTTTCAGCCCGCCGTTGACCGGCAGGACCTCCCCGGTCAGGTACAAACCGCGATCAGCGAGGTACAGCACTGCTTCGGCAATTTCTTCAGGTTCGGCGTAGCGTTTGATCAGCAGGCGCGACTGGATTTCTTCCTCCTGACTGCCGATCAGCGCCGTGCTCATCTCGGTCTTGACGATGCCCGGCGCTACCGCATTGACGCGAATGTTGCGCGGCGCCAATTCCACGGCCAGGGCACGAGTCAGCGACTCGACCCCGCCCTTGGCCGCGGCATAATTGCTTTGGCCCTTGCCGGGTTTTTGCGCCGCCACCGAACTGATATTGACGATGCAGCCACTGCGCTGGCGCATCATGCCCGGAACCACCTGCTGACAGCACAGCAGGGTGCCGATCAGGTTGGTCTGGATCACCTCGACGATGTCGCGGGCCGA
Organism: Pseudomonas sp. HMWF006; assembly: GCF_003061205.1. Taxonomy (NCBI): domain Bacteria; kingdom Pseudomonadati; phylum Pseudomonadota; class Gammaproteobacteria; order Pseudomonadales; family Pseudomonadaceae; genus Pseudomonas; species Pseudomonas sp. HMWF006. The sequence continues at coordinate 7,382 of NZ_QAIU01000537.1, read as the reverse complement.
CATCGTCGCGAGCAAGCCGTCACGGGTAATGCCGGCGTTGTTGACCAACAGATCGACACGCTGGAAATGCTGGTCGACCCGTTCGAAAAACGCCTTGATGCTCTCGCCGTTACCGACGTCGCATTGCAGCGCCAGGCAGTCGATGCCCGACGCCTGCACTTCATCGCGCAAGGCCATCGCCGCCACTTCATCGCGCACGTAACTGAACGCGATCTGATAACCCGCACGGGCGAGGGTCAGGACAATCGCCCGACCGATGCCGCGACTGCCACCGGTCACCACTGCTACTTTATTCGGCATGACCGTTCCTTAAAGCGAGTTGTCGGTTTTGAACTGGGCGAGGCTGAAGCCGTGGGTCGCGGCCAGTGCACGAATCTGCTGCACTTGCTCGCGGCTGATGTCGCCGTAGGAGTAGTGCTGTTTCATACCCGACAGGCCCATCAACACCGACTCGGCCATGCACGCATACAGCTGACCTTGCTTGAGGTAGGCGCGGACGTTTTTCACCAGGCCATCGCCCAGTGGTGTCTGCACGATGCCGCCATGCATGTAGAGCACGTCGGCGCGCTGGCTGGCGAGGTTCTGGTCAACGTTCAGCGGCACGGCGATGTCGCAGATCACGCTGTTTTCGGCGAAGTGCTCGGCAAAGAGAAACGGCTGCGGTGCGTTCGCCGCGCAGAGCACGATGCGCGCTTGCTTCAACACCTCAAGATCGTTGCTGACCGTGATAAAGGCGTTGGCGCCCAGGCGTTCTTCAACCAGCTTCGCCACGCGTTGACCGAGGTCGGCACTGTTGCCGTTGGCCTTTAGCAGCGCTTCGATACCGTCGATTTGCTGCAAGCGCCGGGCGAGACGATCGTGTTCGGCGACACCCTTGAGGATCGCCCGGGCGGCTTCGGCGTAGATCTGTTGAGCGGTTTTCTCCAGGCGGCGCAGCGAACCGTCGCGACCGCTGCCGATGAGGATCAGGTGCTCGACACTGGTCGACAACAACGAGGCATAGGTCGAAGCGATGTTGCCGGCAGCGCCGACAACCGCAGCAGTCTGCTCGCCCAGCTCAAGGCCCTGTTGCTTGCAGCCCTGTTCGATGGCTTCCAGGCCCATGCCGATGGTCAGTGCATTGCCGGAAGTCAGCGCCATGTCAGGAATCTGCAGCGCCTGGCAGTTGTTGGTCACGATTGAGGTGTACATGCCCAGACCGGCGACGCTGTAGCCATCGGCGCGGGCATCCTTGATGCGATTGCCAACCTCTTCACGGATGGTTTGCAGATCACCGCTGGCGATGTACGCAGCCATCGCATCGGAGTCCATGCACAGCGGGTACAAGGTGAACTCCACCGCCGTGCCGAGTTTCGAACGAATCTGCACCGGGCCGATCGGCGCGGCACGGCGCTCGGGGGCCATGCGTTTGATGAACTCGCGCTTCTGTTCAGCGCTCAGGGTCGACAGCGAAGGATCGACATCGCTGAGCATGTCCGAATCGATCAAATGGTTGATGAACGCCACGCGAGCCACCACGCGCACGTTCTCGTCAGACTTTGGGCGGGTTTCGGTCTCCTTGAAGCTGACCTCGCGTGCTGGCACGTCAGCGATGCTGTCGGCACACACACCGGCGGCCAGCGGGAAGGCATCGCGGCGGCGCAGCATGTCGCAGACTTTTTGCAGGGAAGCGATCAACCCGTCAATTTCCGCAAAGGTGATGCACACCGGCGGTTCCAGACGGATCACATTGGCGTTGCTGCCCGACGGCGCCACGCGCAGGGATTCGAATTGCAGCAGGTAGCCGGCGATGATGTAGCCCAGCGC
>NZ_QAIU01000537.1:2477-5566 GCF_003061205.1 Pseudomonas sp. HMWF006 | reverse complement strand
CTTGAGCATCGCGCTGTCGTTCTCAAACAAACGGCGCAGGGCGGACAGGGCGATATGACAGGACGCATCGTCTTCGGCGAAGGTCGAGCTGTGGATGTAGCTGAAATCGTTTTCGTAGTGGCTGGCGCGGATCACCGTCGCGGCGATTTTCATCAGGCCACCGCCCAGGGCTTTCGACAGGCAGTAGTAATCGCCCTGCAAGTTGAAATGGCTGGCGCCGAGCAAGGTGCCGGTGCGGCCGAAACCCGATTGCACTTCGTCGATGATCAGCGGGCACTGCTGCTCGTTGCACAGGCGACGCAGGCCCAGGTAGAACTCGCCGGCGAACTCGTTGATGCCGCCTTCGCCCTGGATCGGTTCGAGCAGGACTGCGGTGATCGCGCTGAACGCCTCGCGCCGTACCTGCAGGGTTTCACCGCTCCATTCCAGGCTCAGCCAGTGACGGATATGCCGGGCCGGCAGTTCTTGCAATTGCTGCGGCTGCTGCGGGTCGATGAACTCGACGTTGAGACCGAAACGGGCGAACGGCTTGCGGTACTGCTTGCCATAGGTCAACTGAACGGTGTTCACCAGTTTGCCGTGGAAGCTGCCGCGCACAGCCAGGAACACCGGCTCGACATGCAACTGCGCCAGGTTGTGCTGACGCACCGCTTCGGCCACTTGGCGCACGGTGACGCAGGACAGATTCTGCGGCAGCAGGCCCGCTGGCAAATCGAGATCGTCGATGTCCAGTTCGACATAAGCCTTGTCGCTGGCAACCAGATTGGCGAGGGCGAAATCGCGCTCGTCGAATTGCTTCTGCAGGTTTTTCTGACGACGGTATTCGGCGTGCTTGACGGCGATTTCCACCGACTCGGCGCCGCTGTTGGAGAAGGTCGAAATGTAGCGTTCGTTGTTGTTCAGCTCACGGTTGAACGCCTCACTGAGTTCGCGCCCCAACTGGCCGGCGGCACCGCGCACCGACATCTGCGCGTTGAACGGCACATCGGCACGCAACAGGCTGCAGAGCTGATCGACGAATTGCGGATCGTTGTGGCCATACAGCGCGGCCCCGTAACCGCCGAGGAAGTCGGTGACGGTCACCTCTGCACCCTGCTTGTCGCGGTAAAACAGTTTGCTGCCGAGCGCACGATGGAACTGGCACTCCAGGCCCAGGGCCTGCATCAGTTCAACGAATTTCGGCCGTACGTAATCGCGATAATCCATGACAGTTATATCCCTTGAGTGAAAAATCAGATGCGCTGCGTTGCGTCCGGACAGTCAGTCGGCCGCGTGAAATTCCAGTTGAAAACAGGCGCTGAAGCCGTTGTCGTCGCGGTTGATGACCAGGCAATCGTGCAGCACGGCATCGCGCGGCTGCGCCATGACAAACGGCAGATGCGGGTCCACCGGTTGCTCAAGACCGATGATCGGAGCGACGCTTTGCGCCTGCAGGGTTTGCCGGGCGAGAATCAGATCCACCAGGCTCGGCGCACCACTGAGAATGCCGGTCAGCGGCGTGCTGCTGGTGATGTGCGCGGCACCGGTTCGCGCCAGTGTGCGGGCCAGGTCGGCGTCCTTTTGCGGGTCACCGGTGGCGCTGCTGATCAACAAATCAACCTGTTTATCCGGCAGGTTCAGCGAGTCCAGGCGTGGGTGCGCAAAGAGCCCTGTCAGACAGGTCTGCGGCCCGGCCGGCAGGTCATCGGCACGTCGCAGCACCACGGCCGCAGCGCCTTCGCCGACAATGCCGCCGTGTCCCTGGCGATCGAATGCGCGCAGGTGCTGCGAACCGTCGGTGCTGATCACACCGGCCTCGGCCAGGGCAGCCAGCGCCAGCGGATCGAGCTCACTGCCGGCACCCACCACAATCGCCGCATCAATGCGGCCACTGTGCAGCGCCGCGCAGGCTTCACGCAGCGCCGCCAGATTACCGGCCACGCCTTGCATGTAGGCGTTGCACTCGCACTCCAGTTTCAGCGCCAGACTGACCACGCCGAGCAAACCGTTGCTCAGGCTTTTGAGCACCAGAAACGGATCGAGCGCACGCTCCTGCAGCACCCGTTGGGCGAGGCGTCGCATGTCGGCACCGTTCTCGGTCTGACATTCCTGCAGCAGTTCGCCGTAGGACGTCAGCGATGGATGGGTGTAGCCGCCCTGACAGCAATAGAGACCGAAACGCACGTCGCTGGCACCCGGCTCGAGTCCGGCTTGCGCCAACGCCTGACGCACCGCGCTGACACCCCAGATCACCGCCGGCGGGCAGTAACGCTGCAGGTTTTGCGCGACGTCCTGGCGACTGCGTTGGTGCGCTGCATCGCTGACGTGGCCGAATGCGACGACCCGCTCACTGTGCAACAGCGACGATTGCAGGGGCGAGATCGCGCTGCGACCTTCAAGGGCCGCCGACCACAATCGGTCGACGCCCCAACCGCTGGGCAACACACAGCCGCTACCGGCAATGGCGATACGCGCGGTGGCATGAGTCATTGTCCGTGCTCCCGATATTTGCCAAGGGCCAGCGAGGTGTTGAGGCCACCGAATCCGAAGGAATTGCTCAGCGCGTAATCAACCCGACGGCTGACAGCCTGACCGGGGCAATAATCCAGATCGCACTGTTCATCGGCGGTATGCCGGTTCACCGTTGGCGTGATCTGGTCATTCAGGCAGGCCAGCGCAGTGACGATGCATTCCGGCGCACCGGCGGCCGCAATCAGATGGCCGAATTGCGATTTGTTGGCGCTGACCGCCAACGCCCGATAATGCTGCTGTTCGGCGAACACGCTCTTGATCGCCAGGGTTTCGGCAACATCGTTGAGCGGGGTCGAGGTACCGTGGGCATTGATCAGGTCGATCTGCTGTGCGCGCAGGCCGGCGTCGTCCAGCGCGGCCTGCATCGCCAGTGCGGCGCCGCGTCCCTGCGGTTGTGGCGCGGTGACCTTGTAGGCATCCAGGCTGCTGCCGAAACCCAGCACTTCGGCATAGGGCGTCGCGCCACGGGCCAGGGCATGCTCGAGGCTTTCGAGGACGACAAAACCACCGCCCTCACCGGCAATCAAGCCGCTGCGGTCGCGGTCGAACGGCCGGCACAGATCGGCACCCCAGCGTTG
>NZ_QAIU01000537.1:0-2467 GCF_003061205.1 Pseudomonas sp. HMWF006 | reverse complement strand
CGCTGTACCTGCTCGGCCATGGTGTCCAGGTTGAGCACCGAATCGGCACCGCCGGCCAGCGCCACGCTGACTTCGCCACGTCGAATCATCTGAAAGGCATTGCCGATGGCCTGAGAAGCACCGGCGCAGGCACTGCTGATGTTGATCACCGGTCCTTCACACCGCAGATCGTCGGCGATCACACGCGCCAGCCGGTCATTGCTCTGACGCAGCGAACCTTCGGCACTGACCTGGGCCGATCGCGACATCAAATGCTGCCAGCCCGGCACACCGCCCTGCGGCGACTCGGTCAACAGCATGTCGGCGAGCATGTGCTGCGGTGCACCCGAGGCACACAACACCGCCGCGCCGCGCAACTGCTCTGGCTGCAGGCCGCTGTCGCTGACCGCCTGGGTGGCAGCCACCCAGCCAAAGCGGCTGCGCTTTTCCAGGGGCAACGTCCAGGCCGGGTGGTCTTGCAGTTTTTCCGGCATCAGGCGCATGTCGACAGGCGCGGCATAGCGCACGGCAAATGTCCCGTCGTCCACGTCATCGGGTTGCCACGGCCGCACACAATGTTCGGCGCCGAGCATTTTTTCCCAGAGGGTCTGCCATTCGAAACCGAAGCCGGTGACGGCGCCCATTCCGGTGATCACAATCCGTGTCGCACTCATGCGTGCTTCTCCATGGTTTCACTGGCCAACAGCAACGCGCCCCAGTGACCGGCGCGGGTGTGGCTGACAAGCAACGTGTAGCCCGGCGTCGCGGCCGCTTCACGGCTGAGGTGCAACGTCAGGGCGACATCGGTCAACAGGCCGCTGGCGCCCAACTCACCGGTGAAGACCCGCGTGTGGCGCAGGCCGTGCCGGGAGGCTTGGAGCACGCTCATCAATTGAGCGTCATCGCCGTTGCCGACGAGGTGCTCGACGTCGCCCAGACGCAGCTTCTCGCGACTCAGGGCCTGTTCGATCACACGTTGACCGACCGCAGCAGCGCGTTGCGGATCGGCGCTGTAGCCGCGGGCAAAACCGGCCACGCGCAGCATCTGTGTCGCGCCCGCAGGCGGGGTCGCGGCCAGCAGCAAAGCCGCTGCGCCTTCACCGAAAACCGGTTCGCCTGCCGGATCGGAGTCCCGCAGGTACAGCGCCGGCGTCAGGTTCGGGCTGCTGCTGACCACCAGCGCCGCATCAGCACGGCGTTCGCCGATCTGCTGGCAGGCTTCGATCAGCGCATCAAGCCCGGCGTTGTCCTGAGAACAGAAACCGCCCATCGGCCCATGGCAATTCAGCGCTTCGGCGACATAAGCCATGACGCTGCTGTTGAGCAGGGTCAGCGCGTGCAGCGGCGGCGTATTGGCCAGCAGTTGCACAAGCTGTTTTTGCGGCTGTTCGATGATCGCTTGCACCGCGTCCCAGCAAGGGCTCGGGGCGTCGACCTCCGGAATGGCCGCCGTCAGGGCGATGCGCGACGCGGGCAATTGCAGTGCCGCCAGCGCTGGCGCCAGCCGCGCGGTGCAATGCAGCAGCCGCAACCCCTGCGGCTCGACGCTGCGCTGGATTTTGCGGTCGAACAGGTCACTGGCCAGACGCGGCGTCGGCAAGGCGAATGCCTGGCGCCGAGGGTCAAAGGCCAGTGGCTGGGCTGCCGGCGGGGTGCCAAGCAAGTCGGCGCATTCGCTGCCGGCTGCGTTCAGCACGGCAGCGGCATTGATATAGATGGCTCGGTTCATGTCATGCCCTCCCCAGAACCAGCGAGCTGTTGATGCCGCCGAAGCCGAACGAATTGGACATCACCACGCTGATCGGCTGCCGCGCCGGTTCGCTCAGGAATTTCAGCGACGGGTATTCGCTACGCTCATGCTGATAGTTCAGGGTTGGCAGCAGCACCCCCTCGCGCAGACTGATCAACGACAGCACCGCTTCGATCGCACCGCTGCCGGCCAGAGAGTGGCCGATGGCGGACTTGTTCGCGGTGAAGGTCATGAAGTCCTGGCATCCACCGAACAACCGTTGCAGCGCCAGCGCTTCACAACTGTCGTTGGCCTGAGTGGAGGTGCCGTGGGTGTTGACGTGTTGCACGGCACTGCGCAGCAGCCCGGCATCTTCGATTGCGGCTTCCATGCATTCCTCGTATTTGCTGCCGTCGCGGCTACTGGACGTCATCTTCTGGGCCTCGCAGACATTTGCGTAACCCAGCACCCGCCCCAGTGGCGCGGCCTTGCGCCGCTGGGCGTGCGCGGCGGATTCGAGCACGACCATCGCCGCACCTTCGCTGAGTACAAAACCACTGCGGTCCGGCATGAACGGGCGACTTTGCTCACTCGCAGGCAGATCGGCCTGACACAGCGCCCCAAGGCTGTTGAACATGTAATAAGGCAATTCGTTGGCCATCAGTTCGACGGCGCCGCAAAGAGCCACGTCGATCTCGCCGCGCTCGATGGCCCGGTAAGCACTGCCGATGGCCATGGTGCCGGCGGCGCAGGCATCGG
>NZ_QAIU01000536.1:2509-3006 GCF_003061205.1 Pseudomonas sp. HMWF006 | reverse complement strand
CGCATGCGGTTGTAGTCGTCGAGGTTCCTGGTCATCGCACACCTGCCTTGTTTCAGCCAATTCGGGTCACGGTCAGCGCCACTACGGCAATCCGGTCAACCCGCTGATAGCCGGGGTTGAGCAACTCCTCGCCGAAGACATCGGGATCGAGTTCGCGGTAGGTCCAGCCAAAGCGCTTTTGATCCAGGCGCGGCAGCACCGTGTCGAGAAACGGATCGTGGCCATCGACCATCGCCACGCCGGTGTAGAGCAGCAGCGACCCTCCGGGTGTCAGGCGATTCAGTGATTGCTCGACGATGCGCAGCGACAGCCCGGCGCCCAGGGTACCGCCGCCATGTCGATAGGCGCGTGCCGCCGGATCGGCCATATACGGTGGGTTGGCGACGATCAGGTCGAACTCGCCCTCGACCCCCTGCAACAGATCGCTGACGCAGGCTTCGACGTTGGCCACCTCGGCCAGCGCCGCGTTGATCGTGGTCAGGCGCAGCGCGGCGGGA
>NZ_QAIU01000536.1:0-2499 GCF_003061205.1 Pseudomonas sp. HMWF006 | reverse complement strand
GCCGATAAGGATCGCGCCGACCCCGGCGCCGCAGCCGATATCGACGGCGCGTTTGACCGGGGCAAAATTCTGCTGCAGGTGAGCGTGAATCAGTTGCGCAAACCGATAGGTGTCGGGGCCGAAAAACACCGCGTCGGCGGCGTCGGTGGGGAACGCCGAATGCACAAACAGCAAGTCATCCAGACTCGACCAGCGCACCCGGCTCTTGAAGCAACCGGCGTGAGTGTCGATGACCTGAGCGTCCTGCAGTTGCTGCAGTTCATCAGCGGACAACAGCCCTGCTTCAAATGGCCGCGACCAGCCGAATACATCGCGCAGGGAATCGACCGCCTGGCCTTCGTTGCGCTGGTTGACCCGTTGGTGGGTCAGCGGGGTGGGCGTGATAAAACGATAACCGTCGGCTTGCAGGCGGCGGCCCAGTTGCAACAGTGCAAGATCATCGGCGCACAGTGAATCTTCCTGAATCATTGGGTCGCTCCTTAAGGCAGGCGGGATTTGAGTTCGATAAAGCGGCGAGTCGCGAGCAATCCGGCCGGATGCGCATGCCGCGCCGGCGCCAGCCACGGGATGAGCAGCGCCATTTGCGCGTGATCGTCCTGGCCTTGCAGCGCTGCGTTCAATTGCTGCAGGTCGGGATCCTGCTCGGGAATGACTGCGGGTGCCGAAGTCTGGCCATGGCGCCGAGCGGATTTCACCGCTTTCGGGGATGTCCAGCTGCCGGCAATCCAGTCGTGCAACAGTTGTTTTTCATAGGCGTTGAACACGCCGAACATCGCGGCGCCATCGCCGCAGATCAGTTGCCAGAAGCGACTGGCTTGCGGGTCTTGATTGCGCTTGATCCAGCCTTTGTCTTGCATGGCCTGAAGGAAACCGGGCAACTGCTCCGGCGTCGCCAGCCACTGATTGACGGTCTGGCCTTCAAAACGGCAATAGTCCGAATGCAGGTGCTGGCCGAACGGCCGCTTGCGCTCGAGCATCGCCAGCAACTCGCGCTCAAGATCGAAGCCTTCAATGATCGCGCGACTGCCCTGGCCCAGATCGTTGAGGCGATAGCCCAAAGAAACCCGCCGCAGAAACTCGCTGCGATCGGCTTCCAGCGGCAGCAGGTCGAGCACAGCCTGCACGGCTTTTTGCGCATGACCGGTGCTGGCGTTATCAATGGTCACGTGCAGGGTGAAATAGTACGGATTGATGCCCAGTTCGCTGAGTTCGTAACTGCTGATCAGCAGGTGCAGCGGCAATTGTTCGTAGCCGAGGTTGTAGCCAATCACCTCCGGCAGACAGTCCATGCCACCAAGCCCCAGCGCCAGTTGCAGCGCGCCTTGCAGGTAGTGTTCATCGGCGATGGCGGCGCTTTCCTGCAGGTCCTGATCGGCCAACAGTTTGCGGTAAATCACCACATGATTCTGCGCCGGATTGCCCTCGCCAAGTTCCTCCAGATAGGTGCTCAACAGCCCCGCGAAACGCGGGTCGTGCCACTGCGGCAAAAGGCCGGACAGCCAGGCACCATCGACCAGTTTGGTCGGTGCGACGGCTTGCAGAAAGTACAGCGCCTGAGCCTTGTTGCTGAAGTACTGCCGCGGGCCGCCTGCCTGGCGTTGTTGCAGGTAGTCGGCGTATCGCCGGGCGACCTCGGTACAGTGCGCGGTCATCCACTCATGCCAGCGCCCAGGATCGCGTGGCAAGGTTTCAGCGATATCTGCGGCCCGTTGCAACTGCTCCTGCAAAAAAGCGTGAGCACGTTCCCGGGGATTTTCATCGCGCAGCAGCGCTTCATACAGCTGCCGCAGATTGCCGGCAGGATGGAGCGCTTGCGATTGTGCCGGCGCAGATGGCAGGCGAGTCAGGACAGTCATGGCTAAATTCTCGGTCGATTGGCAGGACGCTGATTCACACGCCTCTACAGCAGCAGAGAGGTGACGCCTGCGAAAAATTCAATCGACGTGAAAATTGCCCGGACGGACGGAGCCCCCGCCCCCCCTGTTCTCCCCTGTGCAGGACCTGCCGAAGGTTCGGACCGCGATCGGACGATCCTTGGCTTTCAGGCCGTGCCCTTGACCTGTTCTTCCAGATGCACCTGCAACTGCGGATCGATCTGCAAGGCCGCCGCCAGTTCATCCAGATAATTACGCTCGGCCGCTTGCTGGTCATCCACCAGCATTACGCTGGCCAGGTACATTTCGGCGGCAACCGCCGGATCACCTTGTGCCGATTGGGCAACTTCCGCCGGATCCAGCGGTTTGGCGAACTCGGCGTCGAGCCATTGCTGCAACTGCGGGTCCTCGGCGTGTTTGCCGATTTCGCAGCTGATCCGGTCTCTTTCCGCTTGATCAATGCGTCCATCAGCCTTGGCCGCCGCGATCAAGGCGCGCAGCACCGCATGGCTGTGTTCTTCAATGTCGGGGCCGGCCAGCAGGTTGGCTGTTTGCGGGGTTTGCTGCGGTGCCGCGCTGGCCTGGCTGCGTTGCCAGGCCTGATACGCCTGGAACGCCATCATCC
>NZ_QAIU01000535.1:0-3499 GCF_003061205.1 Pseudomonas sp. HMWF006 | reverse complement strand
TTGCGTGCCAGTTCGGCAATCAACGCGAGGCTGCCGCGATCCGGCGAGCGCCGCGGATCGCAGGCGATCAGCAGGCGTGCCGGGGGGAAGCGGCTGAGTTGCTCGAGGAGTTTGTTGCGCGATTCACGGCTGTCGAGGATGCCGGCGTTGCTTACGGTTTTTGGCAGGGCCGGTGGCCATGGGCGCTGGTCGTCGAGTTCGATGGCCACCAGCAGGGCGCCGTCGCTGGCGTGTGCACTGACGTGGCTTTCGACCCGATGCAATTGTTCCGGCGCCGCGTCATTGATGCCAAGGCGTTCGCTGGTCGGCATCAGGCGTTCGCGCAACTGGGCGTAGCCGGGCAGCTTCAGGTCCAGGCTCAGCGCGGCTTTGCCACGGCTCCAGCGCCAGAAACAGAACGCGGCCAGGAGCAGGCGCGGCAGCACACCGTAGACCACCAGCACGCCCACCAGCCAGGTCGCCCAGGCCTGTCGGGCACTTTCGATGTCCAGCGCGGCGTCGCCGCTGGCGCGGATCATCTCCACGCTCGGCACGTTGAAACCGAGCAGCGCCGGCAGCGCGCCGAGGGCCTGGGTCATGTTGATGAAAGTGTCAGCGCTGAGAATGGTGGTTTCCCAGACGAAGCCGTAGCGCCGGGTGGCCATCAGCGTCAGCAGCAGCACCAGCGCGCTGAGCATCGCCAGCAGCCACAAGCCGTTGACCAAGGTGCCGAGGGCCCAGCGGTTGAGTTTTTTGCGTTGCAGCATCAACAGCAGAGCCGGCGCCAGTTGCGCGGCTTTGGCATCCCGGGCGAATTTTTCGCTGAGCCACAACCACAAGCGGCCAAGAGTGGCGCCGTGTTCGCCGGCAAAGATCAACCCCAACGCCCAGCTCAGCAGCAGAATCACGTTCAACCCGAGCAGACTGCCCAAGGCCCAGAACACATTGACCGGTGTCTGGCTCAACGCGGCGAAGGCCAGACCGGCACCGCTGAGCACTGCGAAGATCAGCAGCAGTACCAGCGCCAGGCGTGCGCCTTGCAGCCAGTGAGTGAGCGCAGCGCTCAGCCCGTCACGCTCGGCCAGCCACAACGCCCGGCGTTGAATGCGGCTCGGCAGATCGCCGCCGGCCGCGCGGGCCAGACGATTGGCTTCCAGATCCTCCAGCGGCCCGGCGTGTTCTTCGCGCAGGCGGATGGTTTCGCTCAGCCAGAGGTTTTGCAGGGGAGTCAGTTCAGTCACGCGCCATTCCGTTGCTCAATTGAGCCGTGAGCATAACCGCTGTGGCGCTTATCGGGTCAAGCGAGGCTCTGGTATCCTCGCCGGCATGACTAAATCACTCCCCCTCAGCCTGATCGCAGCCCTCGGTGAAAACCGCGTGATCGGCGTCGACAACAGCATGCCCTGGCACCTGCCGGGGGACTTCAAATACTTCAAGGCCACGACCCTCGGCAAGCCGATCATCATGGGCCGCAAGACCTGGGATTCGCTCGGTCGTCCGCTGCCGGGCCGCTTGAACATCGTGGTCAGCCGTCAGGCCGATCTGGTGCTGGAGGGGGCAGAGGTCTATCCGTCGCTGGAAGCTGCGGTGGTTCGCGCCGAGGAATGGGCGAAAGCGCAGGGCGTCGATGAGCTGATGCTGATTGGCGGTGCGCAGTTGTATGCGCAAGGGTTGGCGCAGGCCGATCGTCTATACCTGACCCGTGTGGCGCTGAGCCCGGAAGGCGACGCGTGGTTTCCGGAGTTCGATCTGAACCAGTGGAAGCTGGTGTCGAATGTGCCGAATCCGGCGGAGGGCGACAAGCCCGCGTACAACTTCGAAGTCTGGGAGAAAAGATAGCTTCAAGCTTCGAGCTGCAAGCCACAAGTGAAAGCGGGAATGCTCTTCTTGCAGCTTGCAGCTTGCAGCTTGCAGCTTGCAGCTGGCTAGCTCGCTAGCGCCGCATGCTCATCCGCATCCAGCAGCGCTTTATCTGTCTGCTGCATCACCTGACTGGTAATCGCGCCTGCGGTGATCGAGCCACTCACGTTCAACGCCGTACGACCCATGTCGATCAGCGGCTCAACCGAAATCAGCAACGCTACCAGAGACACCGGCAAGCCCATCGCCGGCAGCACGATCAGCGCGGCAAACGTCGCGCCGCCGCCCACACCGGCCACACCGGCCGAGCTCAGGGTCACAATCGCCACCAGCGTCGCGATCCACAGCGGATCCAGCGGATTGATGCCCACGGTTGGCGCAACCATCACCGCCAACATCGCCGGGTACAGACCGGCGCAACCGTTCTGGCCGATAGTTGCGCCGAACGAGGCGGCGAAACTGGCCACCGACTGCGGAATGCCCAGACGACGGGTCTGCGCTTCGATGCTCAGCGGAATGCTCGCCGCGCTGGAGCGGCTGGTGAATGCGAAGGTCAGCACCGGCCAGATCTTGCGGAAGAAGCGCAGCGGGTTGATCCCGGCGGCCGACACCAGCAAACCGTGGACCACGAACATCAGGCCGAGGCCGAGGTACGAGACCACGACGAAACTGCCGAGCTTGATGATGTCCTGCAGGTTGGAACCGGCGACCACTTTGGTCATCAGCGCCAGGACGCCATACGGGGTCAGCTTCATCACCAGACGCACCAGACGCATCACCCAGGCTTGCAGGGTGTCGATGGCGTTGATCACTTTCTGACCTTTCTCGACGTCATCCTTGAGCAGTTGCAGCGCCGCCACGCCGAGGAACGCAGCAAAAATCACCACGCTGATGATCGAGGTCGGCTTGGCCCGTGCCAGGTCGGCGAACGGGTTCTGCGGAATGAACGACAGCAGCAGTTGCGGCACATTCAGGTCGGCGACCTTGCCGGCATAGTCGGTTTGAATGGTTTGCAGGCGGGCCATCTCCTGAGTGCCGGCAACCAGGCCTTCGGCGGTGAGGCCGAACAGGTTGGTCAGGCCGATACCGATCAGCGCCGCAATCGCGGTGGTGAACAGCAGGGTGCCGATGGTCAGGAAGCTGATCTTGCCCAGCGACGAGGCGTTGTGCAGACGCGCCACCGCGCTGAGGATCGAGGCGAATACCAGCGGGATCACGATCATTTGCAGCAACTGCACGTAACCGTTGCCCACCAGATCGAACCAGCCGATCGAGGCTTTCAGCACCGGATTGCCGGCGCCGTAAACGCTGTGCAGCGCAACGCCGAACGCTACGCCCAGACCCAGCGCGAGCAGGACTTTTTTCGCCAGGCTCCACGTAGTGTGGCGGGTTTGCGCCAGACCGAAGAGCAGGGCGAGGAACACCAGCAGATTGAGGATCAGCGGCAGATTCATGAAGACTCCGATAAGACTTGTGCCAGTCGCATTCTTGAGCAACTGCGAACCGGCAAGCCTAACAGTTTGATTTCCAATGAATTAATACCGAAATCGCAGGTCGTCCGTCGTTTTTGGAATAAGCCACTGTCGCTCTCGGCAATGCAACTGGCGTTGAGGAGACGTAAGCGGTCGCTGACAGACGAGGACTGTCACACTTATTTGTT
>NZ_QAIU01000053.1:0-8897 GCF_003061205.1 Pseudomonas sp. HMWF006 | reverse complement strand
GACTGCGCCGGAAGTGGGGCGAATTATAGACTTCTAGAATTCGCCGTCAACCGTTAATTTCGCTTTTCTTGCAAAACCTGCTTTTTAGCCACCAAACGCGGGATCCGCCGCGTCACTGGCGGAATACGCAGCAGCAGAAGCACAGCACCTATAAAGGCATAGATCGCCCACTCTTCGAGATCAGCACGCACAATCCACAGCATATGCAGCAAACCCAGGCCAAGAATCACGTACACCAGACGATGTAGCTTCTTCCAACGCACACCTAAACGACGCTGACTGTAGCGATTGGAGGTCACCGCCAACGCCAACAGTCCAAGGAAAGCCAACGCCCCTACTATTATGTAAGGCCGCTTACGCAGTTCGACCGCCAACTGCGACCAATCGAACCCCAGAATGAACGCCATATAGCTGCCCAGGTGCAAAACCACATAGGCAAAACACCAAAGCCCCAACTGCCGACGAACAGCAATCCACCCTGCCCACCCGGTTAGCTTTTGCATCGGTGTCATGCTCAGGGTAATCAACAACAACACCAACGTCCCCAGCCCCAGCCGATCCACCAGCACTTTGCCAGGATCAGGCCCGAGCAAATCCCCGAGAGCCTGATACAACCACAGCATCGGCCAGACTGCCGCCGCAATGAAAACGCCTATACGCCAGTACGGGAATCGCATCAGTAGTTCTTCCGCAGATCGAGCCCTGTATATAAAGAAGCGACTTCATCCGAATAGCCGTTGAACATCTGTGTATCACGCACATTCGGCTTGAACAGACTGTTCGGCAGACGCCGCTCCCGCGCCTGGGTCCAGCGCGGATGATCGACCGTCGGATTCACGTTCGCGTAAAAGCCGTACTCATCTGCCGCAATGCTCTGCCATGTCGTCTTTGGCTGCTCGCTGACAAGACTGATACGCACAATGGATTTGACGCTCTTGAAGCCATACTTCCACGGCACCACCAGACGCAGCGGCGCACCGTTCTGATTCGGGAGTTCGCGGCCATACATACCCACCGCAAGAATCGCCAGAGGATTCATCGCCTCATCCAGGCGCAGGCCCTCTACATAAGGCCAGTCGATCAAAGCGAATCCCGAGCGCTGCCCGGGCATGCTCTTGGGATCCTGCAAGGTTTCAAAGCGAATGTACTTGGCTTTGGAGGTGGGCTCGACCTGCTTGAGCAGCGCCGAGATCGGAAAACCGATCCATGGAATGACCATCGACCAGGCCTCGACACAACGCAGTCGATAGATGCGCTCTTCCAACTGATACGGTTTCATGAAGTCTTCCAGCGCATAGCGCCCCGGCTTACCCACCTCTCCGTCCACCACCACCGTCCACGGTTCGGTTTTCAACGCGCCGGCATTCGCCGCCGGATCACCCTTGTCGGTCCCGAACTCATAGAAGTTGTTGTAGTGGGTCGCATCTTTATAAGGCGTGATCGCCTCATCCTTGACGTTGACCGCCCCCCATTTAGTAGAAGGAAGCTTTTCGGCAAACCAGGCAGGCGCCTTGCCCGGCTCGACATCGGGATAACGCGCCGCATCATCAGCATTGGCCCAGCGTGGCAGGCTACTGACGGCGATACCGGCAGCAGTGGCCCCCAGCAACTGGCGGCGGGAGAGATAAATGGATTCAGGCGTGACATCCGACTCATGGCAGTCAGACGCTTGGGGGACTTTGATCAGCATGGCAACTCCGCAGCTTTGGAGGACAGATGCACCCATAGACTGCGGAGTATGCGGGAAATTACATCACTCGGCTTTTTTGTGCCGACGAAGATGCAACAGGTATTGCACCGGGCCGGAAGCAGCGTAGGCGAGGAACACCAGCAGCAGAATGCGCGGTGGATCGCTGAAGACCACGGCGAACACCAGCACCACTGCAAGGATTGCCACGAACGGCACCCGCCCTTTCAAGTCCAGCTCTTTAAAGCTGTTGTACTTGATGTTGCTGACCATCAGCATGCCGGCAGCCGCGACCATCAACGCGACCAAGAACGACATTTTCGAACCCTGGATGCCGTAATCGCTGAATGCCCAGACGATACCGGCCACCACACCGGCGGCTGCCGGACTGGCCAGGCCGATGAAGTAACGTTTGTCTGCGGTGCCAACCTGGGTGTTGAAACGTGCCAGACGCAACGCCGCGCCCGCTACATAGATGAAGGCAACCATCCAGCCGACCTTGCCCATGTCACCCAACGCCCAGCCGAAGGCCAGCAACGCCGGCGCGACGCCAAAGGCAACCATGTCCGACAGCGAGTCGTACTCGGCGCCAAAAGCACTTTGCGTATTGGTCATGCGCGCAACCCGGCCGTCGAGGCCGTCGAGCACCATGGCAACGAAGATCGCGATCGCAGCGAAGGCGAAATACTTGCTCGCATTCGCCGAATCGCCAGCGCTCAGGGCCGCCTGGGCGCTCATCGAGTTGATGATGGAATAGAACCCGGCAAACAGGTTCGCCGTGGTGAACAGATTCGGCAGCAGATAGATACCACGATGCCGGACTTTACGACCTTCTGCGTCGTGCCCTTCTTCGATGTGTTCATCGATGGGCAGCAGGCTTTCGGCGTCAGAAGCCTTGTTCGGCTCTTCGGGACGTTCGCTCATGGACATTACCTTGCAACGGTTTGGAGAAAATTCGACAGGTGCTTGAGGACGACAGTTCGGCCACAAACGATGCAGCTTTATACCAGAACCACCGCCTCAAACGAAAAAACGCGGCCGAGGCCGCGTTTTTCGTACAAGGGTGACGACTTAGTTTTTGGCTTTGTCGACGATCTTGTTGGCACCGATCCACGGCATCATGGAGCGCAGTTGCTCGCCGATGATTTCGATACCGTGAGCGGCGTTGTTACGACGCTTGGCGGTCATCGAAGGGTAGCCGGTTGCGCCTTCGCTGATGAACATTTTGGCGTATTCGCCGTCTTGAATGCGTTTCAGGGCATTGCGCATGGCCTGACGGGATTCGGCGTTGATCACTTCCGGACCGGTCACGTACTCGCCGTACTCGGCGTTGTTGGAGATCGAGTAGTTCATGTTGGCGATACCGCCTTCGTACATGAGGTCAACGATCAGCTTCAGTTCGTGCAAGCACTCGAAGTAGGCCATTTCCGGCGCGTAGCCAGCTTCAACCAGAGTTTCGAAACCGGCTTTTACCAGCTCAACGGTACCGCCGCACAGAACGGCTTGTTCGCCGAACAGGTCGGTTTCGGTCTCGTCTTTGAACGTGGTTTCGATGATGCCGGTACGACCGCCACCAACGCCAGCAGCGTAGGACAGTGCAACGTTTTTGGCGTTGCCCGAAGCGTCCTGGTAGATCGCGATCAGGTCAGGGATACCGCCGCCTTTGACGAACTCGGAACGTACGGTGTGGCCCGGGGCTTTCGGCGCGATCATGATCACGTCGAGGTCGGCACGCGGAACAACCTGGTTGTAGTGGATCGCGAAGCCGTGGGAGAAGGCCAGGGTGGCGCCCTTCTTGATGTTCGGCTCGATTTCGTTCTTGTAGAGCTGGGACTGGAACTCGTCCGGGGTCAGGATCATGACCAGGTCGGCGCCGGCAACAGCGGCAGCCACGTCGGTCACTTTCAGGCCGTGAGCTTCAGCTTTGGCAACGGTGGCCGAACCTTTACGCAGACCAACGGTAACGTCAACACCGGAATCTTTCAGGTTGCACGCTTGGGCGTGGCCCTGGGAACCGTAACCGATGATGGCAACTTTCTTGCCCTGGATGATCGACAGGTCGCAGTCTTTATCGTAGAAAACTTTCATGAATTTCCCCTATATATCCAGGCCGTTCAGGCCATTCGCTAATTTGGTTTAGATGCTGAGTACTTTGTCGCCGCGAGCAATGCCGGTCACGCCGCTACGGACGGTTTCCAGAATTGATGCGGTGCCGATGGACTGAATGAAGCTGTCGAGCTTGTCGCTGGTACCGGTCAATTGAACGGTATACACGCTGGCGCTGACGTCGACGATCTGTCCACGGTAAATATCGGTGGTGCGTTTGATCTCGGCGCGCTGGGCGCCAGTGGCCTTGACCTTGACCAGCATCAGCTCGCGCTCGATGTGAGCGCTTTCCGACAGGTCCACCAGCTTGACCACTTCGATCAGCTTGTTCAGGTTTTTGGTGATCTGCTCGATGATTTCATCGTGGCCCACGGTGGTCAGCGTCAGACGCGACAGGGTCGGGTCTTCGGTCGGGGCCACGGTCAGGCTTTCGATGTTGTAGTTGCGCTGCGAGAACAGGCCGACTACGCGAGACAAAGCGCCGGGTTCGTTTTCCAGAAGCAAGGAAATAATGTGCCGCATGATTAAGTACGCTCCGTCTTGCTCAGCCACATATCGCGCATCGAGCCGTCTTTGATCTGCATCGGATAGACGTGCTCGCTGGTGTCGACCGAAATGTCGATCACGACCAGGCGATCCTTCATGGCGAACGCTTCTGCCATCTTCGACTTCAAATCTTTCGATTCGGTGATGCGTACGCCAACGTGGCCGTAGGCTTCAGCCAACTTGACGAAGTCAGGCAGCGATTCCATGTAGGAGTGCGAGTGACGGCTGCCGTAGCTCATGTCCTGCCACTGACGAACCATCCCCAGAACACCGTTGTTGAGGATGACGATTTTCACCGGCAGACCATATTGCAGGCAGGTCGACAGCTCCTGGATGTTCATCTGGATGCTGCCTTCGCCGGTCACGCAGGCGACGTCATCATCCGGAAAGCTCAACTTGATGCCCATGGCCGCCGGGAAACCGAAGCCCATGGTGCCCAGGCCACCGGAGTTGATCCAGCGATTAGGCTTGTTGAACGTGTAGTACTGCGCCGCGAACATCTGGTGCTGGCCCACGTCGGAAGTGATGAAGGCATCGCCCTTGGTCACTTCGCACAGGGTCTCGATCACGGTCTGCGGCTTGATCTTGCTGCCATCGCCCTTGTCGTAAGGGAACAGGCCGCGATCACCGCGCCATTCATCGACTTGCTTCCACCAGCTGGCAACCGACTCCTTGTTCGGGGTCTCGCCGATTTCCTTGAGGATCGTGACCATTTCGGTCAGGACGCTCTCTACCGGGCCAACAATTGGCACGTCGGCCTTGATGGTCTTGGAGATCGAAGCCGGGTCGATGTCGATGTGGATGATCTTGGCGTTCGGGCAGAACTTCGCCGCGCCGTTGATCACGCGATCGTCGAAACGCGCGCCGACCGCCAGGATCACGTCAGCGTGGTGCATCGCCAGGTTGGCGGTGTAGCTGCCGTGCATGCCGAGCATGCCGATGAACTGCCGATCGGTACCAGGGTAACCACCCAGGCCCATCAAGGTGTTGGTCACTGGCAGGTTGAGCATCTTCGCCAGTTCGGTCAGCGGTGCGGAACCATTGCCCAGAATCACGCCGCCGCCGGAGTACAGCACTGGGCGCTTGGCCGCGAGGAGCATTTCTGCCGCCTTGCGGATTTGCCCCGAGTGACCGCGAACGGCCGGGCTGTAGGAGCGCAGCTTGGCTTTTTTCGGGAAGACGTATTCGAACTTCTCGGCCGGATTGGTCATGTCTTTCGGGATATCGACCACGACCGGGCCCGGACGACCGGATTGCGCCAGGTAGAAGGCCTTCTTCATGACTTCCGGGATTTCCGAGGCGTGCTTGATCATGAAGCTGTGCTTCACGATCGGCCGGGAGATACCGATCATGTCGGTTTCCTGGAACGCGTCGGTGCCGACCATGGTGCTTGGCACCTGACCGGAAATGATCACCATTGGAATCGAGTCCATATAGGCCGTGGCGATACCGGTGATGGCGTTTGTGGCGCCTGGACCGGAAGTCACCAATACCACGCCGGCTTTACCGGTGGCACGGGCGTAGCCGTCAGCCATATGGGTCGCCGCTTGTTCGTGACGAACCAGGATGTGGGTCACTTCCGGTTCTTTGAACAGGGCATCGTAAACATGCAGGAGAGCACCACCCGGGTACCCGTAGATATATTTGACGCCTTCGTCACGCAAGAAGCGGACGAGCATCTCACCGCCAGATAAAAGCTCCACGTTGTTCACCTCTAAAACGCCAGAATACCGTCCACAAAAAAGGGGCGGGTCTTAATAGGTTTACTTCTCGGCAGAGCATGAGCGACGGTGGTCGCCGACTACGTCAGCACTGACTGAGCAAGTATTGGGATCGTCCCAAGTGTTGCGGGCCTTTCCCACCCAGCGCGAGGTAACGCGTTGCGGGTGTAACAGGTCGGCGCGGATGTGCGCCTCATGATCTACCGAGTGGGTCTGCTTCTGGCAGTCCCTCTACAGCGGACTTTGGATTCTTCTGTTTCGCCCTCTCCAAGTCAAGCCGTCTATGTGCTTAATTGTGGGTAAGCACATGAGAACGCAAGAAAAAACCTGAAAACCGCTACTCTGTTAGCGTCAATTGCGCAATTTTGCCAAGGAATCAGCATGCGAACGCTACTCCTCACTCTGCTGATCGGCCTCAGCCCGTGGTGCATGGCCGCTCAAATTTACACATGGGTCGACGCTCAAGGTGTCACGCACTTCGATGCGCAGCCGCCGCAAGGCCAGCCGTCCAGTACCGTACAAACGCCCTCCTCGCCACCGCCCAAAGCTGCGCCAATGCCGGGCAGCGGTGCACTGGGGGATCAGAAGGTGATCGACGCCAAGGTCAAGAAACAGGTCGCCGACCAGCAGGCACAGCTCAAACAGTTTTGCGAACAGGCACGGACGAACCTTGCGCAATTGCAGAACAATCCACGTTTGAGAGAAGAAGTAGAGGGAGAATCAAGGCGCCTGGACGCTGCACAACGGCAGGAGCGCATTATCGAAGCGCAGAAACAGATTACGCAAAACTGTGAATAGAGACCTGTAGGCGCTGCAGCAGGCTGCGATCGTTAAAGACAAGATCAAAAGATCGCGGCCTGCGGCAGTTCCTGCACGGAATCGGTATTAACGGGAAGCGGTGATCAGCAGGTCGAACTCTTTGAGCAGCACCTGCAACTGGCGATCCTTGCCCTGCAGATTGCGCTGGGCGAAGACCATTTCAGCCATTTCCTGAATCCCCGAGGCATTGGGCAACGGCAGATCCTGCTCGAGGATCATTTTCATCCGTGGCAGGAAGATCCATTGCAGCCACTGCTCGAAGTCCAGTGTGTCGACCGAAAACGGCTCGACACTGCTCAGGGCTTCAGCCGACGGCGAGACCTCGTCCCACCAGCCCTGAGTGCGCAACTCACGCTCGATCAGCAACAGCTGATCGGCGATTTTCGGGAACCGAACATCCATCACAGCGAAACCCTGGCCTTCTGACGGGCCTGCGCGGCGCCGGCAGCGTCACCTTGTTTTTCACGGGACTGCGCGATGATTTCCCACAGATTGGCTTGCAGATCAGGACGACCGTTGGCCATGGTCAATGCACGACGGGCAAATTGCTCGGCTTGCGGGGCGTCACCCTGGGCCATGCGCACTTGCGCCAGACGGTAAAGCACTTGCGGCTCACGCGGGGCAACACGCTGGGCACGCTCCAGGCTGGACGAAGCGCCATTGAGGTCGCCACCGGCCTGTTGCTGTTGCGCAGTGGTCAGCAACGCGAGCACCGGGCCGTCCAGTTGCTCGTCGGCCGACAGACCGCCGCCGCTGCTGGCCGAAGGAATGCCGCTCGGCGTCGACGGCATGCTGTAGCTGCCAGTGTTGACGGGCGCCGAGTCAACCGGCGACGGATTGTACGGTCCCGGGGTAATTCCGCCGGACGCCGGTCCCGGCACGATTGGCGAAGTGCTGATCGGCGCGGATGTTGTCGCGCCACCACCCGGCACCATCACCACCACGCCGGTATCGCCTTGCGGGATCGCCTGAGTCTGGCCCTGCACAGGGCGCTTGACGGTCGTTTGACGGAAGCCGCCATTGGCCGAAATGCGCTCGCTGTTGGACACGGCGGTACCGGAATCGACCACCGGGATCGAACCACGCTGTACGGTAGAGCAGCCGCTGAGCAAAGCCACGGCGGTCACCGCTGGAATCAACCACTTGTTCACTTGAAACCCTCTTTGCTTAATTCATCCAGCCCTTGACCCAATCCATCACCGATTCCGGCGAAGCAGGCGTTTTGCTTGCACACGCGGCGCCGGGTGGCGGTTCGCTGCCGCGAATATACGGCATCTGCACCGCCCCCGGGCAGTTGGCATCGGAGCCCTGCCCGGTCCGCGAATCGACCCACGCCTGGACGATGTTGTCCGGCTGCGGCATGTCCAGCGGCAGCGGATCGGCCTTGCGCATGAAACTGGTCCAGACCTGCAGCGCACCGGTAGCCCCGGTGAACGGTGTCTTGCCGTTGTCATCACGACCCAGCCAGACCACCGCCAGCAGATCCTGACTGAAACCGGCGAACCAGCTGTCACGCGAATCGTTACTGGTACCGGTCTTGCCGGCCAGGGTCAGCGTCTTCGGCAGCACGTTATAAACCGAACTGCCGGTACCTTCACGCATCACCCGCTGCATGGCGTTCTGGATCAGGTAGATCGACGCCGGATCGAAACGCTGCTCGATCTGGAATGGATAACGCTTGAGCGGCTCGCCCTCGGCGGTCAGTACGCTGCGAATCCCGCGCATCGGTGTATTGAAACCACCATTGGCGAGGGTCTGGTACATGGTCGCCACTTCAATCGGGGTCATCCCGCCCGCGCCAAGCAACATTGATGGGAATGCCGGGAATTCACGCGTCACACCGAGGCGGCCCAAGGTCTTGAGCACATTCGGTACGCCCACTTCCAGACCCAGACGCGAAGTCGACAGGTTGTAGGAGTGCGCCAGGCCCTGATAAAGAAATACGGTACCGTGGGAGCGGCGGTCATAGTTCTGCGGCTTCCACATCTGACCGTTGGCGCCTTTGACCGACAACGGGT
>NZ_QAIU01000534.1:3441-7330 GCF_003061205.1 Pseudomonas sp. HMWF006 | reverse complement strand
ATGCGCCGGGTCGAGCGGCACATAGGCGGCGCCGGCCTTGAGAATCGCCAGCAACCCGACCAACGTGTCGAGACCGCGCCGGGCGACGATCGCCACCCGGTCATCCGGGCGCACACCAAGATCGAGCAGATGATGAGCCAGCGCGTTGGCTCGTTGATCAAGCTCGGCATAGGTCAACGATTGCCCTTGCTGCACCGCCGCCAGCGCCTGCGGCCGTTGCGCCACCTGCGCCTGGAAACGCTGATGGATCGTGCTCACCGCCGGGTAGCTCACTCGCGTCGCATTCCACTGTTGCAGCAGCGCCTCTTCCTCAGGCGTGCTCAGACTGAAATCCGCCACCGGCAAGTTCACCGCCTCCAGCCCTTGTTCCAGAATCAACAGCCAGCGTGCGGCCAGGGCCGTGATCTCCTCGGCGCTGAAATACGCCTCGCTGTAAACCAGGTACAAATGCGCGTCGTCGTTGACCTGATTGCTCAGCAGGTGCACCGCCAGCGGCGTGGCCTCCTCCATGTTGGAGGCCTTGATCATCCGCCCCGACGCCTCACCGTAGCGATAATCGTGAGCGCCCTGCTCGTAGGACACCGTCACCTCGAACAACTGCGAGCGCTCCTCACGCAGCAGGCCCAGGGCGCGGTTCATCTCACTGACCGGGAAACGCTGATGGCGAAAATCCTTTCTGAGCTCATCGCGGATCGCCCTGACCAGTTCGCCGAACGTGCGCTGGCGACCAAACGCCATGTGAACCGCACTGATCTGCGCGAACAGCCCGAGGGTGGATTTGAACCGTGCACCGCCGCGATTGAGAATCGGCAGGCCGACCACCCATTCGTCACGCTGCGCCGTACGGCTGAAGTACACGTGCAGCGCCGCCAGCAACACATGGAACGCCGAAGCGCCAGCGCCTCGGGCCACCTGCTTCATGCGCTCGTGCAACAACGCCGGCAAGGGTTGCGTGAACACCTGGGTCTGAACGGTTTTGCCGGCGCGGCTCGGTTGGTGGCGTGGCAGCAACAGCGGCTCGGGCAATTGCCGGTATTTGTCCAGCCAGTAACTGCGGTCCAGCGCGTAACGGGGCGACGCGCGATAGCGCGTATCGTCGGCGATGAAGTCGAGGTAGGACGGTGCCGAGGCCGGCGCCGGTTGGCCGTTCGCCAGCGCGTTATAGATATCGTCCAGCGACTTGAACATTTCGCCGAAGCTCCAGCCATCAATGATCAGGTGATGGGCCTGCACGGACAGCCAGTGGCGCTCATCATCCAGGCGGATCAACAGAAAACGGAACAGGCAGCCGCCGCCCAGCACGAAGGGCTGATCAATACGCGCCTGAACCAATGCCCGCGCCGCCGACTCCGGGTGGGCCTGCGCCGACACATCGTGAATCGGCATCGGCACCGGCCATGCGCGGGCAAACCGCTGCAACGGCAAGCCATCGACGCCGGCGCCCGGCAGTAGCACCGTGCGCAGGGCGTCATGCCGGGCCACCAGGCCTTCGAGCGCTGCCTGCATCCGTGCCGGATCCAGCGGACCGCTCAGCTCCAGGTACCCGCCGATGTTGTACAGCGGCGAATCGCCGCGACTCAGCTGATCCAGCCAGATGTCCAGCTGCGCTGCGGTCAGGGGATACGTCTGGGTCGATGCGGACGGCGTGTCCACCGCTGGGGCAGAAATAGGCGGCATAAAGTCCTTCTCATGAAATTTTGCGCCTATTCAAGCATCGGCCCCGACGCCGACATGACACGTGAAACCCGGACAACCCAGCCCCCTCCCAAGGCCTGTCAGCCCCGGTTGCCGCTGATCCGGCAGGAAGCTTCTAAAAGTTCGGAGAGGAAACGCTGAAATACTTGTAGGAAAAATGCCACAAGCCAGCGCAGCCATCGGCCAGCGCAATGCTCGCACCGCAGCTTAATAGTCCCGGCTTTCAAGGCTTTGCAGTGACCGAACAGTCACGCTAGGCGCGGCATCTGTACCGGATACCGTCAGAAGCCCGGCGCCAACTTTCCGAAATGATGGCACTTTGTGTCCCTGTTTTCCCCTACAGACGTAGGACAAATCCATAGGCTTAAATCCCGCTCCAGATCATGTTCAAGGAGAAATGACTGCGTGGGCGGCTTTTACTTAGACGGCAGACGATTCAGTGATGGCTCTGAACCAGGGATGACAAGGATATGAATCTGACCGGCAGTATTCGCAATATGGAAAACCCGCATTTCTACTGGCAACTGGGTGAGCTGATTGCCAGCACCGGGGACGATCACTTCGCCGCGAACATGTTTCAGCTGGTCGACACGCTGGTGCCGGTCGACGGCGTCGACCTCAGCGAGTGGACGCTGGATGAGCGTCAGGCCAGCGTGGTCGAGATCAAGCCGCTGGGCAGTGCCGGTTTGCCGCAGACCTGTGCGCCGGCCGACCCGCTCGAACGGGCCGATGACCATCCGTTGTTGCCGAAGATGATCGAGATGAATGACTCGCTGCTGATCCAGCTCAGAGCCTCGCTGCAACCTCGCTACCCGCAACACAATGCGCACCAGTGCAATCTGGTGTCGCGCATGTCGAACCGCCGCTGCGTCATTTCGTTTTACCGACCGCATACCCGGCGGGTGTTTTCACTGACGGAGCTGTCGTTTCTCAAAAGCCTTTCGGACACCCTGCTGCCCCTGATCGAACGCCATGCGCACATCAGTCGGCAAACCCTCGCCCGCCAGCCACGCCTGCCCCAGGCCGAACTCGATCAGGCACCGCTGGCGCTGGTGTTCGATGAGCGCCTGGCGATGAGTGGCGTCGTCCTTTCGGCACGCGAAAAGGAAGTCTGCCTGGGCTTGCTGACCGGCGGCACGGTGCCGCAAATCGCCGAGAAACTGCGGGTGAAAAACAGCTCGATCGAGACGTACCTCAAACGGGCGGCGGCCAAACTCGGGGT
The DNA here is from genome assembly GCF_003061205.1 of Pseudomonas sp. HMWF006. Classification (NCBI taxonomy): domain Bacteria; kingdom Pseudomonadati; phylum Pseudomonadota; class Gammaproteobacteria; order Pseudomonadales; family Pseudomonadaceae; genus Pseudomonas; species Pseudomonas sp. HMWF006. The sequence goes on along the minus strand of NZ_QAIU01000534.1, from coordinate 4,413 downwards.
CAGTGGCCGGCATGGGCTGGCGCGATGGATGGCCGGGGCCTGACTTCGAACTGCGTAAGTACCTTGGTGGCGAGGGGATTTATCCCCGCTGGACGGCAAAGCAGGCCGCGCTTTTTATCGTCCAAAAGAGGGGCTGCTACGCGCCCCGACGGTGATAGATCCCCTCGTCACAGGGTGTTCTCAGCACAGGATCTTTCTCAACACACAAGCCCATCACCCCCCGTTTTCCTTGCAAGCATCTCCCCTCTTTCATGCACGAGGCTGTTCGATGTCTACCTTGCGACTTTCCCTGCTGTCCATGGCCATGCTGCTGGGCGGCTGTTCCCTGATTCCCGAGTACCAGCGCCCGGCATCGCCGAGCGCCGCGCAATACCCCACCGCCACACAACCGGCAACACCCAACGAAGACTGGCGCACGCTGTTCAACGACCCGGCCCTGCAACAGCTGATCGAGTCGGCACTGGTCAACAACCGGGACCTGCGCGTGGCCGCGCTGAACGTCGAAGCCTTCCAGGCGCAATACCGCATCCAGCGCGCCGACCTGCTGCCGGCGGTGTCGGCCAATGCCAGCGAGTCACGCCAGCGCATGCCCTCCAGCGTGACCAAAGGCAAAGCGCTGATTAACTCGACCTACGCGGTCAACCTCGGCATCAGCGCCTACGAACTGGATTTCTTCGGCCGTGTGCGCAGCCTCAGCGAGCAAGCGCTGCAGAGCTGGCTGGCGACGGAAGAAGCGCGACGCAGTGCGCAGTTGAGTCTGGTGGCCAACGTCGCCAATGCTTACCTGACCTGGCGCGCCGATCAGGAGTTGCTCGAACTGACCCGCGACACCCTCGCCGCCGACGAACAGAGCCTGCACCTGACCACCCGTAACCGCGAGGCCGGCAAGTCGTCGGCGCTGGAACAGGCGCAGGCGAAAACCAGCGTCGACAGTTCGCGGGCCAATCTGGCGCGTTATCAGCGGCAGGTGGC
>NZ_QAIU01000534.1:1306-3431 GCF_003061205.1 Pseudomonas sp. HMWF006 | reverse complement strand
GTGCGCCCGTGCCGGCGTCGTTGCCCGCCCGGCCGCTGGCCAGCGAACTGGTGCAGCAAGTGCCGGCGGGATTGCCGTCGGATCTGCTGCAACGGCGCCCGGACATTCTTCAGGCCGAATACAAACTCAAGGCGGCCAACGCCAACATTGGCGCAGCGCGGGCGGCGTTTTTCCCCAGCGTCAGTCTGACGGCCAATGCCGGCACCTCGAGTCGCGATCTGTCCGGACTGTTCGGCAGCGGCTCCGGCGCCTGGACCTTTCAGCCACAGATCAGCCTGCCGATTTTCAATGCCGGCAGCCTGCGCGCGAGCCTGGATTATTCGAAGTTGCAGAAAGACGTGGCGGTGGCCGAATACGAAAAGTCGATCCAGACCGCGTTTCAGGAAGTCGCCGATGGCCTCGCCGCGCGCACGACGTATCAGCAGCAATTACAGGCGCAGCGCGATCTGGTCGAGGCTACGCAGACCTATTACAACCTGGCGCAGAACCGTTATCAGAATGGTGTCGACAGCAGCCTGACGTTCCTCGATGCCCAGCGTTCGCTGTTCAGTTCGCAACAAGGCCTGATCACCGATCGGCTGGCGCAGCTGGTGGCGGAGGTCAATCTATACACCGCGCTGGGCGGTGGCTGGCAGGCTTCGGAAGCGACGATTCAATAAGTACCCGTCACTTTTTCTTACACCTTTTGTCGCCCGATCCTATGCGGTGCGGCGATCCATGGCCGGCGCCTGCCCTCAGTTTGGTATCATGCGCCGCTTTTAAGGTTAACCCCCCGCCAGTCCTGCCGACTGACGGGCTGCAAAAGGCGGTATTAGATGACGGCTTTGTTGACTCGCCGCAACGTGCTTGCGGGAATGGGCGTGCTCGGGCTCGGCCTGCTCGCCGGCTGCGACACCCGCGGCCAACTGTCGTACAAGTACGGCAAGGATCTGAGTAACAAGATCATGGGGCGCACCTTCAAACTGAAGAACACCGACGGCGAAACCATGACGCTGTCGAGCTTTCGCGGCATGATGCCGATGGTGTTCTTCGGCTTCACCCAGTGCCCGGCAGTCTGCCCGACCACCCTCGCCCGTGCGGCGAAAATCAAGAAGCTGATGGGCAAGGACGGCGACCGCTTGCAGGTGATCTTCATCACCCTCGATCCCGAGCGCGACACCCCGGAAATCCTCGACGCCTACATGAAAGCCTTCGACCCGACGTTCGTTGCGCTGTACGGCACGCTTGAGGAAACCGCGGCCACGGCCAAGGAATTCGACGTGTTCTACGAGAAAGTCCCGGCCGGCGACACGTACACCATCTCGCACACGGCCACCAGCTACGTTTACGACTCCAATGGCGGCTTGCGCCTGGGTCTGTCCACCTCGCTTTCGGCAGAAGAATGCACAGAAGATTTGCTCACTGTTATGGAGGTTTGCTGATGCAACCTGTTATGAATCACATCAAACGCGCGGTACTCGGTCTGTCCCTGCTGGGCCTGGCTTTCCAGGCATCGGCACAGACCACCGTCAGCGACGCCTGGGTCCGTGCGACCGTACCGACCCAGTCCGCCAGCGGCGCGTTCATGACCCTCACCGCCGACAGCGACAGCAAGCTGCTCAGCGTAGCCACCCCGGTGGCCAAGGATGTGCAGATCCACGAAATGACCATGAAGAACGACGTCATGAGCATGGGCCCGGTGAAGTTCATCGAACTGCCGGCCGGCAAAGCCGTCAAGCTTGATCCGAATGGCTACCACGTGATGCTGATGGGCTTGAACGGTCAGTTGAAAGAAGGCGAAACAGTGCCGCTGACCCTGACCGTGGAAAACGCCAAGGGCGAGAAAGAAACCGTTGAAGTTAAAGCGCCGGTTCGCGCACTGACCAACATGGAAGGTCACGATCACAGCAAGATGCATTGATCTGACATCGCAGTCACAAAAAAAGGGGCGACCTGATCGTTGATCAGACCGCCCCTTTTTTGTTGCCGGCGCGTGTCGCCTTAATGCTTGCGGGCCAAGGCGTTGCGCACGCTTTGCCGTGACATCGCCGTGCCGGAACGGGTCACGGTTTCACCTGCGGTTGCCTTGGCCAACTGTTTCTTGCGCCTGGCCACCTGACGCCACTGGTAACCGAAGTATCCGCCT
>NZ_QAIU01000534.1:0-1296 GCF_003061205.1 Pseudomonas sp. HMWF006 | reverse complement strand
GCAACCACCAACCCCAGCCAACCGAAGACCGAACCGACGAAGAACAACAGTGCGAGAGTGATCCACACGGTTTTCGAGGTAAACAATTTCACACTGTCATCGACAGGCACCGCTTCAACCGGCGCCTGTTGCGCCAGCGGAATCTGCTGCCCCCCAGCCTGATCAAAACGCAAAACAAAGTCCGCCCCGGGCACCGCAACGTCCAGTTGATTGCCTTGAGCGGTATGCACCCGCACCTCGCCATCGACGAGCGACACGGAGCTGAAACTGATCTGGGTTTCACAGCGAATCTCGCCGTTGACCAGGGTCACGACCGTTCGTTGACCATCGGGGGTGTCGCGCATGTCGATTCCTTGAGCATTCCACGTCGGACGACGTGCGAAGGGAAAGTCCGTTGGGCGCGAATGCTACTGAGTGGCCATTACTCTGTCCAGAAAGCGCGACACCAACCCAGGACCTACGCAAAAAACCTCCAGTTCAAGCCTGTCGAAGTTACCAACCTGATGGAAAGCGTACTTTACATCGAAAAAAACATCAGCAATTATGTAAAGGGTATTTTACATAGGAAGTTCAAGCATGAACCGGTTCTACCTCGAAATGGGCGCGGCCTTAATCCTCTACATGCTGGTGCTGACGGCATCATTGATTGCCTCGCAATATCTGATGGACGCCCCTATCGTGCTGCGCTCGGCCGTCGCAATGACCCCGGTCATTCCGGCGGGACTGATGTGCTGGGCCATCGTGCGCAACCTGCGGCGCATGGACGAAATGCATTTGCGCATCCAGTTTGAAGCGCTGGGCTTTGCTTTCGCCGCGTCGGCGCTAGTGACTTTCAGTTACGGCTTTCTGGAAAACGTTGGCGCTCCCCATATTCCGTGGACATGCGTGTGGCCCGTGATGGGCGCGATGTGGATTCTCGGCCTGCAAATCGCTCGGCGCCGCTACCAATGAAAAACCGTCTCAAGGCACTGCGTGCCGAGCGCAAATGGTCACAGGGCGATTTGGCGGAACGTCTGAACGTCTCACGCCAGACGATCAACGCCATCGAAAACGAGCGGTACGACCCGAGCCTGCCATTGGCGTTTCAAATTGCCCGGGCGTTCGAGATGCCGATTGAAAGCATCTTTGACGATGGCAAATGCTGACCTGTCCACACCCACATCCCTGTGGGAGATTCTATGGTTGAGGGGAAGCCCCCACCCCACCTGCCACTCGTCGCCCCCTGTCAGATCTGACAGGTGCGCTTTACCCCACAACGCGCTCTGATAACTCCTGCCCGCCCACCGTCCAGGAGCC
>NZ_QAIU01000533.1:2236-4593 GCF_003061205.1 Pseudomonas sp. HMWF006 | reverse complement strand
CGCGACCCGAGCACCTTGCAGCGCGAGCCGTTGCGTTATGCGCTGTCGATGCTCGGCCTGGAGCGGCAACTGGCCAAGCGTGGCGACATGCTCGACACCATCGGCAAGCGCCTGCCGCAGATCCAGTCGCAGGTCGAACACTTCGGCCCGGCCCACGAAAATGTGGTCGCCGCATGCGGCGCGCTGTATCAGGACACCCTGAGTACCTTGCGCCAACGCATTCAAGTGCACGGCGACATGCGTAACCTGCAGCAACCGAGCAACGCTTCGAAGATCCGCGCCCTGCTGCTCGCCGGCATTCGTTCGGCGCGCCTGTGGCGTCAGCTTGGCGGGCACCGCTGGCAGTTGGTGATCAGCCGGCGCAAGCTGCTCAAAGAGCTGTATCCGTTGATGCGCAGCGAGTAAATCGTCGCGCAATAAAAGTTTTGTAGTCTGTAGCGCGTAATACGCCGGTCAGTTGGCAACGGACCGGCGGATTTTTTCATGTATGATACGCGCCCCATTTCGTTGCCCGACTGTCCGAGAACACCCCATGCAGCTCTCTTCGCTCACTGCGGTTTCCCCTGTTGACGGCCGCTACGCCGGCAAAACCCAGGCCCTGCGCCCGATTTTCAGCGAGTACGGCCTGATCCGTGCCCGCGTCCTGGTTGAAGTGCGCTGGCTCCAGCGCCTGGCCGCCCACGCCGGTATCCCGGAAGTGCCAGCCTTCTCCGCCGAGGCCAACGCCGTTCTCAATGAACTGGCTGAAAACTTCTCGCTGGAGCACGCCGAGCGCGTCAAAGAGATCGAGCGCACCACCAACCACGACGTCAAGGCGATCGAATACTTGCTCAAGGAGCAGGCGGCCAAGCTGCCGGAGCTGGCCAAGGTCAGCGAGTTCATCCACTTTGCCTGCACCAGCGAAGACATCAACAACCTGTCCCACGCCCTGATGCTGCGCGAAGGCCGTGACGACGTGATGCTGCCGCTGATGCGCCAGACCGCCAATGCCATCCGCGAACTGGCCATCCGTTTCGCTGACGTGCCAATGCTGTCGCGCACCCACGGTCAACCGGCCTCCCCGACGACTTTGGGTAAAGAGCTGGCGAACGTGGTGTACCGTCTCGAGCGTCAGATCGCTCAAGTCGCTGCCGTACCGCTGCTGGGCAAAATCAACGGTGCTGTCGGCAACTACAACGCACACCTGTCGGCCTACCCGCAGATCGACTGGGAAGCCAATGCCCGCGCCTTCATCGAAGACGAACTGGGCCTGGGCTTCAACCCGTACACCACGCAGATCGAACCGCACGACTACATCGCCGAGCTGTTCGACGCCATTGCGCGCTTCAACACCATCCTGATCGACTTCGACCGCGACATCTGGGGATATATCTCCCTGGGTTATTTCAAGCAGCGCACCATCGCCGGCGAAATCGGTTCGTCGACCATGCCGCACAAGGTCAACCCGATCGACTTCGAAAACTCCGAAGGCAACCTGGGTATCGCCAACGCCCTGTTCCAGCACCTGGCGAGCAAACTGCCGATTTCCCGCTGGCAGCGCGACCTGACCGACTCCACCGTACTGCGCAACCTCGGTGTCGGCTTCGCCCACAGCGTGATCGCCTACGAAGCCAGCCTCAAAGGCATCAGCAAGCTGGAGCTCAACGAGCAGAAGATTGCCGCTGACCTCGACGCATGCTGGGAAGTCCTGGCTGAGCCGATCCAGACCGTGATGCGCCGCTACAACATCGAAAACCCGTACGAGAAGCTGAAAGAACTGACCCGCGGCAAGGGCATCAGCCCTGAAGCGTTGCAGACTTTCATCGACGGCCTGGACATGCCAGCGCAAGCGAAAGCCGAGCTCAAGCAACTGACCCCGGCCAACTACATCGGCAACGCTGTAGCGCAAGCCAAACGCATCTGATCGACCGCTTGATCCGTTTGAGACGCCCGGCCGCGCCGGGCGTTTTTATTCCCGTCTGAAAAGTGCTTTTTTTCAATAGGTTACATATGAATTCCGATATTCCTCTTCAACTTCTGGGCGGCCTTACAGCACGCGAATTCCTGCGCGACTACTGGCAGAAAAAGCCACTGCTGATCCGTCAGGCGATTCCTGACTTCGAAAGCCCGATCGACGCCGACGAACTGGCCGGCCTGGCCCTGGAAGAAGAAGTCGAATCGCGTCTGGTGATCGAACACGGCGAGCGCCCATGGGAACTGCGTCGCGGCCCGTTTGCCGAAGACGAATTCAGCAAGCTGCCGGAAAAAGAGTGGACCCTGCTGGTGCAGGCCGTTGACCAGTTCGTCCCGGAAGTCAGCGAACTGCTGGAAAACTTCCGCTTCCTGCCGAGCTGGCGCGTCGATGACGTGATGATCAG
>NZ_QAIU01000533.1:0-2226 GCF_003061205.1 Pseudomonas sp. HMWF006 | reverse complement strand
CATGACCTACTCGGTCGGTTTCCGCGCACCGAGCGCTTCTGAAGTGCTGACCCACTTCACCGACTTCCTCAGCCAGTTCCTGACTGACGAAGAGCGCTACACCGATGCCGACGCGCAACCGGCCGCTGACCCGCATCAGATTCAACACGACGCACTGGATCGCCTGAAAGCCCTGCTCGCCGAGCATATGAGCGACGAGCGTCTGCTGCTGACCTGGTTCGGCCAGTACATGACCGAGCCGCGCTATCCGGAACTGGTGGTGGGCCCGGAAGAAGTTGAAGAAGAAGACTTCCTCGCTGCGCTGCAGGACGGCGCGGTACTGATCCGCAACCCGAGCGCGCGCCTGGCCTGGTCGGAAGTCGATGACGACCTGTTGCTGTTCGCCAGCGGCCAGAGCCGTTATCTGCCGGGCAAACTGCGCGAACTGCTGAAGCTGATCTGCGCCGCCGACGCCCTGCACACCGACAACCTCGGCGACTGGCTGGACGACGAAGACGGTCGCGGCCTGCTGTGCGAACTGGTCAAGCAAGGCAGCCTGGGGTTCGCCGATGAATAAGATTCGCGTACGTGTCGCAGACTGGCAGAAGGACATCGCCGAGATCCGGCGCATTCGTGAAACGGTGTTCATCGCCGAACAATCGGTGCCACCCGAGCTGGAATGGGACGCGGATGACGCGACCGCCGTGCATTTTCTGGCGTTTGAAGGCGACTTTCCGATTGGCACTGCGCGCCTGTTGCCCGACGGGCACATTGGCCGGGTATCCGTGCTGAAAGACTGGCGCGGGATGAAGGTTGGTGATGCGCTGATGCAAGCGGTGATTGCTGAAGCTGAAGCGCGAGGCCTGCAGCAGCAGATGCTCAGTGCGCAGGTACAGGCCACGGCGTTCTATGAGCGCTTGGGCTTTAGCCTGGTCAGTGAGGAATTCCTTGAAGCCGGGATTCCGCATGTCGATATGGTTCGCCATTCGGCTTGAGACCGCGGCGCGGCGATCGCGAGCAGGCTCACTCCTACAATTGAAATGCGATTCCCTGTAGGAATGAGCCTGCTCGCGAAGAGGCCCGCAAGCACACCACAAAACGCCCCGACATCCGCCGATGCCGGGGCGTTTTGCTGTCTACGATTCAACTTGCACCACCGCGGGCCGACAAACTGGCAATATCAAGCCTTTCGAAAGCGGAGATAACGGACATGTCCCTACGCACCCTGCTCACCACCCTGCTGCTCGGTTGCAGCCTGTCGGTGATGGCAGCCACAGAAATCGTGCCCCTCAAGTACCGCACCAGCGCCGACATGCTGCCGATGGCACAAGACTTCATCGGCAAGGACGGCCAGGTCAGCGCCTATGGCAATCAACTGATCATCAAGGCCGAGCCGGACAAGATTCAGGAGCTCAAGGCGCTGGTCACCCAGCTCGACACTGCACCCAAACGCTTGTTGATCACAGTCGACACCAACGAAAACAACGGCCGCGGCGATGAAGGCTACTCGGTCAACGGCGCGCCGCCGAACCAGACCCGGATCATCAGCCGCAGCACCGCCAGCCGCGACGGCGGCGTGCAGCAGGTACAGGCCACCGACGGCATGCCGGCGCTGATCCAGGTTGGCCAGAGCGTGCCGATCACCAGCAGCCAGACCAACTCCTATGGCGATTACAGCAGCCAGACGCAATATCGCAACGTCACCCAGGGTTTTTACGTGACGGCCAGCGTCACCGGCGACATCGTTCACCTGGCAATCAGTACCAACCGTGACCGCATGAGCCAGGAACGTCCCGATGTAGTGAACGTGCAAAGCACCGACACAACCGTCAGCGGACGCCTCGGCGAATGGATCACCCTCGCCGGCGTCAATCGCCAGACCCAGGCCGACCAACAGGGCCTGACCCGCAGCTACTCGACTCAAGGCCGGGATGACATGACCTTGCGGGTCAAAGTCGACGCGCTGGACTAAAGCACCGAAAACTGACTGATTAGTCGTATTAGACCAAAGATGTAGTGCTTGAAAAAAAGCACTACAAAACGTTTGACGAGGCAAAAAAGCAAAGGCATGATGGCCTCGCTCCCGCTAATCAGAGGCCCTGGCAAGGGCCTTCGAAGCGACGTTCGCACCTACCCCGCGAACCGCTTCGTGTCTGTACCGCCCACAAGGTGTGTTTGACGAGGTTGTCGACTGGAACGAAGTTGTCCCGAGGGACGGAAGCGTTATTAGGTAACCCGGCACCACAC
>NZ_QAIU01000532.1:9310-11194 GCF_003061205.1 Pseudomonas sp. HMWF006 | reverse complement strand
GTGCAGGCGGTCGGGGCTCTGGGAGTCGGTGGGAAACAGCTCGGGCTGGATGCCCAGCAAGTTACCTCGGTCGGCCGGCGTACCCAGATCGACCGCCAGTTTGATGCGCAGGTCCGACAGGTAATGCCCCGCCGGCCGGTCCGCCGCCCACATGGCGTAGGTGGTCAGGGCGGCAACAATGGCCATGGAGAAAAACAGGTACAGAAGTTTGCGCATGAAAACCAACAACAGCCGGGTACAGGGTGTGACGACTAGGGTAGGGCCCATGACGCCGGTTGCCAAGGGGCGCTGCGCATTTGGATCAATAAGTTGTCAGTTACGGTCATTGAGTGACAGCGATGCGACTCTTAGTCTGTCGAACATGACTGACGGGGGACGCAGAGCTCCCGCACTTTTTCCGTGATCGCTCGTTGTGGAGTTACCGATGACCGCCGCTCATTACCCGCACCTGTTGGCCCCGCTGGACCTGGGATTCACCACACTGCGTAACCGCACCCTGATGGGCTCGATGCATACCGGCCTTGAAGAAAAACCGGGTGGTTTCGAGCGCATGGCGGCGTACTTCGCCGAGCGTGCCCGTGGCGGCGTCGGCCTGATGGTCACCGGCGGCATTGGCCCGAACGATGAGGGCGGGGTGTATTCCGGCGCGGCCAAGCTGACCACCGAGGAAGAGGCGCTCAAGCACCGCATCGTCACCCGCGCGGTGCACGAGGCCGGCGGCAAGATCTGCATGCAGATCCTCCACGCAGGGCGTTATGCCTACAGCCCGAAACAGGTCGCGCCGAGTGCGATCCAGGCGCCGATCAACCCGTTCAAGCCCAAAGAGTTGGACGAGGAAGGCATCGAGAAGCAGATCAGCGATTTCGTCACCTGTTCGGTACTGGCGCAGACCGCCGAGTACGACGGTGTCGAGATCATGGGCTCGGAAGGTTATTTCATTAACCAGTTCCTCGCCGCCCACACCAACCACCGCACCGACCGCTGGGGTGGCAGCTACGAAAACCGCATGCGCCTGCCGGTGGAAATCGTCCGCCGCGTGCGTGAAGCGGTTGGCCCGAACTTCATCATCATTTTCCGTCTGTCGATGCTCGACCTGGTCGAGGGCGGCAGCTCCTGGGAAGAAATCGTGACCCTGGCCAAGGCCATCGAGCAGGCCGGCGCGACGATCATCAACACCGGCATTGGCTGGCACGAAGCGCGGATTCCAACCATCGCCACCAAAGTGCCGCGCGCCGCGTTCAGCAAGGTCACCGCCAAGCTGCGCGGTTCGGTGAACATTCCGCTGATCACCACCAACCGCATCAATACCCCGGAAATCGCCGAGCAGATTCTCGCCGAAGGCGACGCCGACATGGTCTCGATGGCGCGGCCGTTCCTCGCCGATCCGGACTTCGTCAACAAGGCCGCTGAAGGCCGCGCCGACGAAATCAACACCTGCATCGGCTGCAATCAGGCCTGCCTCGATCACACCTTCGGCGGCAAGCTCACCAGTTGCCTGGTCAATCCGCGTGCCTGTCACGAAACCGAGCTCAATTATCTGCCGGTGCAGCAAATCAAGAAGATTGCCGTGGTCGGTGCCGGTCCTGCCGGCTTGTCTGCCGCGACCGTGGCCGCCGAGCGCGGGCATCAGGTGACATTGTTCGATTCGGCCAGCGAGATCGGCGGCCAGTTCAATATCGCCAAGCGCGTACCGGGCAAGGAAGAGTTCTTTGAGACCCTGCGTTACTTCAAGCGCAAGTTGCAGACCACCCACGTCGAGGTGTGCCTGAATACCCGCGTCGATGTGGCGAAACTGGTTGAAGGCGGTTACGACGAAATCATCCTCGCCACCGGCATCGCGCCGCGTGTGCCGGCGATTCCGGGCGTGGAGAATGCCAAGGTGCT
>NZ_QAIU01000532.1:5876-9300 GCF_003061205.1 Pseudomonas sp. HMWF006 | reverse complement strand
TGATTCTGGAGCGCAAACCGGTTGGCAAGCGGGTCGCGGTGATCGGCGCCGGCGGTATCGGTTTCGACGTCAGCGAATTCCTCGTGCATGAAGGCGTGGCCACCAGTCTGGATCGCGCCGCGTTCTGGAAAGAGTGGGGCATCGACACCCATCTGGAAGCCCGGGGTGGCGTGGCCGGTATCAAAGCCGCGCCGCACGCACCGGCCCGCGAGGTATTCCTGCTGCAACGCAAGAAGTCCAAGGTCGGCGACGGCCTGGGCAAGACCACCGGCTGGATTCACCGCACGGGCCTGAAGAACAAGCAGGTACAAATGCTCAACAGCGTCGAATACCTGAAGATCGACGACGAAGGCCTGCACATCCGCATTGGCGACACCGGCGAGCCGCAAGTGCTGGCGGTGGACAACATCGTGATCTGTGCCGGTCAGGATCCGCTGCGTGAGCTGCACGACGGCCTGGTCGAAGCGGGGCAGAACGTGCACCTGATCGGCGGTGCCGATGTGGCGGCGGAGCTGGATGCCAAGCGTGCGATCAACCAGGGCTCGCGGCTGGCGGCTGAACTGTAATCCAGCGATAACCCTTGTGGGAGCGGGCAAGGCCGCTCCCACAGGGGGATGTGTTTTGGCTGTTAAGATGGCGGTTCTTGTTCCGGAACCGCCTGCATGTTTTTGCCTTCCTCCGACTGGCTGCCCCAAGCCCCTCTCGAACCCCTTCAACTCGACTGGCTCACCCGTGCCGGCATTGAGGTCGCGATCCTGCGTCTGGACCGGATCGACCCGCTGATCAGCGGCAACAAGTGGTTCAAACTCATCGAACACCTCAAGGCAGCCGATCTCGCGGGCGCTGAAGGCATCATCAGCCTCGGGGGCGCGCATTCCAATCATCTGCATGCGTTGGCGGCGGCAGGCAAGCGGCTGGGGTTCAAAACCGTGGGGCTGTTGCGTGGCCATGCGCAGCAAACGCCCACGGTGAAGGACCTGCAGGCGTTCGGCATGCACCTGCACTGGCTGGGTTTTGCCGGTTATCGCGCGCGGCATGCAACGGATTTCTGGGTGCCGTGGCAGGCGCAGTATCCGACGTTGCAGGCGGTGCCGGAGGGCGGCGGAGGATTGGCGGGCGCCTTGGGCTGCAAGGTACTCAAGGCGCAGGTTTGCGCACAATTAAGCAATCTTGGCTGGGACGATTACCACGGCTGGTGGCTGGCCTGCGGCACCGGAACCACCCTGGCCGGGTTGGTGTTGGCCGAGGCGGGCGAGCACCCGGTATATGGCGCTCTCGCGGTGCCGGAGGATCATGGCGTCGCGCCGCAGGTCGAGACGATCCTTCACGAAGCCGGCCTGGGCCCTGGCGGGTACGAGCTGATCGACGCCAGTCGGGGTGGATTTGCCAAGGTCGATCCAACGTTGCTGGCATTCATCGAGCAGACCGAACAGGTCAGCGGTGTACCGCTGGAACCGCTGTATACCGGCAAGGCTTTGCTGGCGCTCAAGCAACGCATTGAAGCGGGCCGGTTTGCACATGGCACTCGGCTGGTCTTCGTGCATAGCGGTGGGTTGCAGGGACGTAGAGGATTCAGCCCCCTGCCATCGGGCGAATAACTTTCTGTGGCGAGGGGGCTTGCTCCCGCCGGGCTGTGCAGCAGCCCAAAACCGGATGACGCGGGTTGCTGGATTAATCCCGACCTCAGGGTTTACGACGACTGCACCGCCGAGCGGGAGCAAGCTCCCTCGCCCCAGGTAAATCCCCTCAGCGCCAAGCCAATCGCCCGCCTGGAGATCAGCGTTCGACCCGTTTGGGCATCATCCGCAACAACGTGTTATCACCCACCACATAGTGGTGATAAATCCCCGCCAGTGCATGCAGCCCGATCAGCCAGTAACCGATTGTGGCGATCAGCACGTGCCAGCCTTCCACTTGTTTGGCGAATGCCTTGTTTTCCCCCACCAGCAGCGGCAGGTCGAAACCATAGAACATCACTTGATGCCCTTCGGCGCTGGTAATCAGCCAGCCGAGAATCGGCATGCTGATCATGAACAGGTACAGCGCCCAATGCATCAGCCGCGCCACAGTGATCTGCCAGCGTGGTGACGCGGGGAAAATCTTCGGCGCCGGGCCGAGGCTGCGCGCCAGCAGGCGAAACCACACCAGCACGAACACGGTCAGGCCGAGCATGTAATGCACTTCGCGGATCAGCGTGCGGCCGCCGCTGCCTTTGGGGAAGATACCGCGCAGTTCCATGCTGGCGTACACCAGCACCAATAACACCAGCATCAGCCAGTGCAGCAGGACCGACACGGTGCTGTAGCGTGATTCGGAACTTGTCCACGGCATACGGTGTTTCCTCACAGATCAGGGTCGAGTCGTGCCGTTCTTGTGCGACGGCCTGCTTTAACTGTAATCCGCTTTGGCGGATTTGCCTGACGCTGATCGGTCTTTCACTGCTCTGAATCAAGGGGTGGGGCAATAAAAAACGCCAGTGTCGGGCAGACACTGGCGTTTTTTGTTTGTCGCGAGCGACAGCATCAGCTCGATTGCGGCATTTCACCGTTGGCCAGACGCTTGTTGATGTCGGCGATCACTTGCGGCAGATCGCTGATGGTGTCGATCATGTAGTGCGGGCGCGAGCCTGCGAACAGGGCGTGGATACGCTTGCGCTCACTGGCCAGCACGTCGCTGCTCAGGGCGCGGAACCCTTGGTAATCCAGGCCCAGCGCATTGCCGGAGCAGATCAGCGCGACGGTCCACATGCCGGCACGACGACCTTCGAGAATGCCCGGCACGGTGTCGTCGATCTTCACGCACGCGGCCACGTCGTCGATGCCCAGTGCAATCACGTTGGCCAACGCCTGTGCCGGCCAAGGGCGACCGTTCGGCACTTCGTCGGTGGCGACCACGTGGTCGGCGATGTAGCCGTTGGTGGCGGCCAGCTGCACAACTTTATCCATCACCTGCTTCGGATAGCCCGAGCAGGAACCGATCTTGATCCCCTGCTGACGCAGATTGGCGATGGTCTCCAGGGCGCCGGGAATCAGCGCCGAGTGCTCGGCAATCTTCTCGATCTGCAGTGGCATGAAGCGGTTGTAGATCGCGGTGACGTCATCGTCGGTCGGTGTGCGGCCGAATGCCTTGCGATAGCGCTCGGCGACCTGCGGCTGATCGCACAGGGTGCGGATGTGATCCCACTTGCCCATGCCCATCGGGCCACGGGCCTCTTCGATGGAGACCTGTACATCGAATTCGGCGAAGGCCTCGACGAAGATCTGGGTGGGGGCGAAGGAGCCGAAATCGACCACGGTGCCGGCCCAGTCGAGGATGGCGGCTTGCAGTTTGTCTGGATTTACATAATTCATGGCAATCAATTCCTGAGTTGGCAATGCAATTCAAACGGTAGGAGTGAGCCTGCTCGCGATAGCGGTTGATCATT
>NZ_QAIU01000532.1:0-5866 GCF_003061205.1 Pseudomonas sp. HMWF006 | reverse complement strand
AGGGGATTTTTGTGTGGAGCTTAGATGTCGAGAACTTCCATCTCGCGCAGCACTTCACCGACTGCCGCCACGGCCTGGCGCATGTCGTCGGGGCTGACGTGGCCGATGCAGCCGACGCGGAAGGTTTCGACCTGGGTCAATTTGCCGGGGTAGAGGATGTAGCCCTTGGCCTTGACCCGCTCGTAGAAGTCCTTGAACTGGTAGCGCGGGTCTTTCGGCGCATGGAAGGTGGCGATGATCGGTGCCTGAATCGCGGCAGGCAGGAAGCTGCGCAGCCCCAATCCAGCCATTTCTTCCATCAGTGCCTGGCAATTGGCGACGTAGCGCGCATGGCGTGCCGACAGGCCACCTTCTTCGTTGTATTGCAGCAGGGCTTCGTGCAGTGCGGCGACCACGTGGGTCGGCGGGGTGAAACGCCACTGGCCGGTCTTCTGCATGTAGGCGTGCTGGTCATACAGGTCCATTGCCAGCGAATGCGAATTGCCGGCCGCTGCAGCCAGTGATTCTTTGCGGGCGAAGACGAAACCCATCCCCGGTACGCCTTCCAGGCATTTGCCGGACGCGGCGATCAGCGCATCGAACGGCACTTTTTGCGCATCCACCGGCAGTGCGCCGAACGAGCTCATGGCGTCGATGATCAGGCGCTTGCCGTGTTGCGCAACCACGTCGGCAATGTCCGGCAGCGGGTTGAGAATGCCGGTGCTGGTTTCGCAGTGAATCAGCGCGACGTGGGTGATGGCGCCGTCGGCGCGCAGCAGCCGGTCAACATCGGCGGCGGTGGTCGGTTCGTCTTCGGCGGTTTCGAAGGTGCTGAAGGAGCGGCCGAGCACTTCGCAGATCTTCGCCAGACGCTTGCCGTAGGCACCGTTGATCAGCACCAGGACTTTGCCGTCTCGGGGCACCAGGGTGCCGATCGCCGCTTCGACGGCGAAGGTGCCGCTGCCCTGCAACGGTACGCAGTGGTGAGTCGCCGCGCCGTTAAGGATTGCCAGCAATTGTTCGCAAAGGCTGGCGGTCAGTTGATTGAAGCGGTCATCCCATGACCCCCAGTCGACCATCATCGCCTGACGGGTGCGGGCCGATGTGGTCAACGGGCCGGGAGTGAGCAGGATGGGTTCGGCGATACTCATTCGTGTGTCCTCGGATTGCGCTGTGGGATGAAGCTACGGGGCATAAGTTGCAATTCGCCGGTCTATCAATCAAATTGTTTGTTGTTATGCCAGCCATCAGTGAGAGTTATTCATGAACCTGTTCCAGTTGCGTGCCTTCGACGCCGTGGCCCGCGAAGGCAGCTTCACCCGCGCCGCTGCGCGGTTGTTCATCAGCCAGCCAGCCGTCACCGGGCACATCAAGGCGCTGGAGGAGCACTACCAGATCACCCTGTTGCGGCGCACGGCGCGACGGGTGGAACTGACGGAGGAGGGCACCAAACTCGCGGCGATCACCCGGGCAATGTTCGGTCTGGCCGAAGAGGCGCAGACCTTGCTCGAGGCGAATCGGCAGTTGCTGACCGGGCGCCTGGAGGTGGCGGCGGATGGCCCGCATATGGTCATGCCGATGCTCGCCAGCCTGCGTGCGCGTTATCCGGGGATCACGGTGAACTTGCGTCTGGGCAATGCTCAGGAAACCCTCGCGGCGCTGATATCGGAGCATGCGGACGTAGCGGTGCTGACCGAGGTCGAGCCGCGCAAGGGCCTGCATCTGCAGGCGCTGAGCGAGTCGAGGATCTGCGCGCTGGTGCCGGCGGGGCACCCTTGGGCGGCGCGCTCCGGGGAATTGAAGCTCAAGGCGCTCGATCAGGTGATCATGGTGCTGCGCGAACCGGGTTCGATCACTCGCCGCACCTTCGACCAGGCGTGCGCGCAGGCGGCGGTCAATCCACGGGTGCTGCTGGAACTCGATAGCCGCGAGGCGGTGACCGAGGCGGTGGCGGCCGAGCTGGGGGTTGGCGTGGTGTCGTCGGTGGAGGTCAGCCATGATCCGCGGGTGGTGGCGATTCCGATTGTCGGGGAAGGGCTGGTCAATCGACACATGATCGGCTGTATGGAGCGGCGGCAGGAGTTGCGCTTGATTCGGGCGTTCTTTGGTCTGGCACCGGCCTGATACACCGCGGTGCGTTCATCGCTGGCAAGCCAGCTCCCACAGGGATGGCGTCGTACATCAAATCGGGGCCACTACCCATTCTGTGGGAGCTGGCTTGCCAGCGATGGGGCCAGACCTGTTTACACCAGACTCTTGCGAACCATATCCAGGAACGTCGCCACCACTCGCCGCGAACTCTGCTCACGCAAACACACCAGCGTCTCGGTCAAGCGCCGGGTGCAATCGGTAATCGGCAACGCGCACACCCGCGAGTCCGCACCAAACTCCGCCGCCGACACCACCCCGACACCAATCCCCACCACCACCGCCTCGCGCGCTGCTTCCCGGCCTTCAACCTGAATCGCCGGGCGAATGCGAAACCCCGCCCGGGCCATTTCTTCTTCCAGGGTCTGGCGCGTCACCGAGCCGTGTTCGCGCAGCACCAGCGGTGTGTCATCCAGGTCCGCCAGGCAGATCGACTCACGTTCGGCCCACGGGTGATGGCGAGAGACGAACGCCACCATCGGGTCGTTGCGCAGCGGTACGCACAGCAGGCGTTCATCGCTGACATCACGCCCGAGCAAGGCCAGGTCGGCCTGGTAGTTGAACAGGCGAAACAGTGATTCATCGGTGTTGCCGGTCTCGATCTTCACGCTGATGCCCGGGTAGCGCTCGCAAAACCGCGCAATCTGCGGCAACACGTGCACCGGCGCATCCACTGCCAGAATCAGGCTGCCGGTCTGCAAGGCCTGGGATTCCTGCAACAACTCCTGTGCTTCAGCCTCAATCACGAACAGGCGCTGGGTGATTGCCAGTAGGCGTTCGCCAAGATCCGTCAGGCGCACGGAACGTTTATTGCGATGAAACAGCAGCACGCCGAAGCGTTCTTCGAGTTTGCGCACCTGGTCGGAAATAGCCGGTTGCGTGAGGAAAAGGCGCTCGGCGGCTTTGGTGAAGCTTCCATGGACGGCCACGGCGTGGAAGGCTTTGAGCTGGGCGTGGGACACCGACATGCAACCTCCAGTAATAAGCTGAGCTTATGTGTGAAATACGATAAATCGACTTTATTTATTAAACAGTAATTGCTTTGATCCGCTCACGCCATCGCTGACTGCCCGTTCGGGCAGCACGCTGGCGATGAGCCTGTGCGTGCAACCGCAGGACTCATCTGACCGCTATCGCCTTAGGGATGGGGCGTTGGCGCAGTGCTCAACAATAAAAAACACAGGCGTTTACTTAACGATTCTGCCGGCACACTCACACCCTGAGGTCAGAACCACAATGAACAAGCACATCGGCACCCTTGCGCGTTGGCGCATGCAGATTTTCGCTATCACCTGGCTCGCGTACGCCGCTTTCTACTTCACCCGCAAAGCGTTTTCGGTGGCCAAGCTGGGCATCGCCGAAGACCCGACCTTCATGCTCGACAAGATGGCCATGGCCAACCTCGATGCGATCTATCTGGCGGCTTACGCCATCGGCCAATTCACCTGGGGCATGCTCGCCGACCGCTTTGGCCCACGGGTCGTGGTGCTGGGCGGCTTGCTGATTTCCGCCGCTGCAGCGTTGGTGATGGGCAGTTTCGCCACGCTGCCGATCTTTGCCACCTGCATGTTGATTCAGGGCCTGGCGCAATCCACCGGGTGGTCGGGACTGTGCAAAAACCTCGGCAGCTTTTTCCCGGCGCAACAGCGGGGGCGGGTGCTTGGCTTGTGGAGTTCCTGCTACGCGTTTGGCGGTCTGGTGGCGTCGCCGTTCGCCGGCTGGTGGGCGTATACGCTGATCGGCACTTGGCACGCGGCGTTTATTTCCAGCGCGGTGGTGGTCGCCGTGGTGGCGGTATTGTTCTTTATTTTCCAGCGTAACAAACCGGAAGATGTCGGCCTGCCGGCCGTGGAGCCGGAGCCGGTCCTGTCCGCCGAGGAAACCGAAGCCAACAGCAAGCTCAGCGTCTGGGAGCCGTTGAAGGAAATCCTGCGCAACCGCACGGTGCTGGTGCTGGGCCTGGCGTACTTCATGTTGAAACCGGCGCGTTACGCGATTCTGCTGTGGGGCCCGGTGATCGTGTTTGAACAGATGCCCAGTGTCGGCAAGGTCGGCGCGGCAATCATTCCGACGTCGTTCGAACTGGCCGGGTTGCTTGGGCCGATCATGATCGGCCTGGCTTCGGACAAACTGTTCGGCGCCCGGCGCATGCCGGCCTGCGTGTTGAGCCTGCTGGCGCTGACCGTGACCCTGGCGCTGTTCATGGGCGCCTTGCACACCGGCAGTGTGTTGCTGGTGGTGGCGCTGCTGTTTGTCATGGGCCTGACCCTGTACGGCCCCGACTCGATGATCAGCGGCGCGGCCGCCATCGACTTCGGCAAGGCCAAGGCCGGCGCCACTGCCGCCGGATTCGTCAACGGTTGCGGCTCGGTCGGTGCGGTCCTTGGCGGGTTGCTGCCGGGTTATTTCGACTCGGTGACGGTGTTCATCGTGTTTGCCGGATGCGCGCTGTTCTCGGCGCTGGTGTTGATCCCGCACTGGAACAGCCGCCCGGTCGGCGTGATGGAGCCGCGTGCGTCCATTCCCAATTGCCCGCTGAAGATCAAACCCCTGCGTTCCTGAACCCCCTTTGCCTCGCGGCCTGCTGCGGTGTTCGCGGCAGGCTGTGTCGTGGCCATCTGACTGGAGACATCCCATGAGACCGTTTTGGCTGGCGCAGGCCCTGCAGGCCGACACCTCCGACACTTGCCCGGCGCTGCAAGGCGAAGTGCGCACCGACGTGTGCATCGTCGGCGGTGGTTACACCGGGTTATGGACGGCAATCATGCTCAAGCAACAGAACCCCGAACTCGCTGTGTTGTTGATCGAGGCCGACATCTGCGGCGCCGGGGCCAGTGGCCGCAATGGCGGGTGCGCGCTGTCGTGGTCGGCCAAGTACTTCACCCTTGAACGTTTGTTCGGTGTTGAAGAAGCGGTGCGCCTGGTCAAGGAATCGGAACGCAGCATCCACGCCATTGGCGAGTTCTGTGAACAGTACGGCGTCGATGCCGATTACCGCCTCGACGGCACGCTGTACACCGCCACCAACGCCGCGCAGGTCGGCTCGACCGATGCGGTGATCGCGGCGCTGGAACGCAACGGCATCAACTCGTTCACCCAGCGCCCGGTGGCCGACGTGCAGCGCATGGCCGGTTCCAGCAAGCATCTGGAGGGCTGGTTCTCGCCGGCGGCGGCCAGTGTGCAACCGGGCAAACTGGTGCGCGGCTTGCGCCGGGTGGCGTTGCAACTGGGGGTGAAAATCCACGAACACACTGCGATGACCGGGCTGGAGGAGGGGCGTGCGGCGCGTATCCAGACGCCGGACGGCTGCGTCATCGCCGATCGTGTGGTGCTGGCGATGAACGCGTGGATGGCTCGTGCCTTCCCGCAGTTCGAACGCAGCGTAGCAATTGTCTCCAGCGACATGCTGATCACCGAGCCGCGCCCGGATCTGTTGCAGGACATCGGTTTGACCAGCGGTGTCACCGTGCTTGATTCGCGGATCTTCGTGCACTACTACCACAACACCCCGGACGGCCGGATCATGCTCGGCAAGGGTGGCAACACCTTTGCCTATGGCGGGCGGATGCTGCCGGTGTTCGATCAGCCGTCGCCGTATGCCGGCCTGCTCAAGCGCAGCCTCGACGATTTCTTTCCGGCGTTTGCCGATGTAAAAGTGGACGCAACCTGGAACGGCCCGTCGGATCGCTCGGTCACCGGTCTGCCGTTTTTCGGCCAGATGAGCCACAGCGGTAACGTC
>NZ_QAIU01000052.1:0-6159 GCF_003061205.1 Pseudomonas sp. HMWF006 | reverse complement strand
GGTTGGGTGTTGGTTTGATCATGGTGAAGCTCCTTGATGACTGGAGCCGCCACCGTTCGCGGTCAAACAAACAGGGTGGCAGCTGTACGCGGGTTGACCGACCGGACATCAAGGAATCCGGCACACCCGAAGGTGTCCCACGCACAGCTACCGCGACATGGTTTCAGGCAGTACCTGAACACGTGCAGAACGCTGGCGCGCCTTGATATTGGGCGGACGGTCAAATCCGATCGCTGATTCGTCAGCGACCGCACCACAATAGAACCCACCCCCAAGACGCACAAGCCGGCAGATTCTGGCGTAGCTGTAGGCAAAGGCGCAAGGATGTGTAGCCTGTGAGAGTGTTTGAAGATGTCTTTTTAAACATTGGCGTGACCGGTTTTGGCCGAAAGATGCAGCATTGACAGTCTGCTTTCGGCCAAATCAGGTCTGTCGACATCGCTTTTAACAAAAAGCAGCACATCACTTGTTAAAACAACATCTGGCCTTAATTGCTACGAACGATACGGGATATCTGATTTAACGATCTCTAAATCTGGTAAACCTATAGTTTTAAGCAGGCATCTCAGGGATCTTTCTGCGAGGCATTGATCAGCTATAGGGCCGATATGAATTGCTTTAACTGCGGAAATATTAAATGTCGCTTCGACATATGGAACCAAGTAGTCATTCTTGGCGCGATAATTAATACTATCAGCGCCCACCCCTCTAACAATTCTAACTTCCCTCTCGGCTGAAAAATGAGAATTCTTAAACTTTCCAACGCTATAAACAACCTCAAAATATTTTTCTAAAGCAGCATCAACCTCATCATCGCCTGCCCCATCGGACAAATTAGCAAGTCTACAATGGATAGCATCTATCAAACGCCTTGCCTCAAGCTCTTTATCATTCGATTCATAAAGGCATTCATACAGATCAAAATCCGACTCGATAGTTTCTCTGTCAAACTCTATAGCAAAGTTTCCATAAGCTCGCCACTGACTCAATAAGTTGCGCGACCGACTGAATGAACAAGTAAATAGTGGGCTTGCTTCATATTTAGAATCGAAAAGCTTTCCTAAAGAACCAACTATAAAGCTCAAGGATTTTAATTCTGGCAATTCAAGACCTGAAATCCTCTCCATGCGCAACAAGCACTCTTTGATATGCTTGATTCCATCATGGAGTTCCTCTGAGTCATTCAAAAACTCAACATGTGTAAGCCAGAATTTTTTATTTCGCAAAATGGATGAAACAGCTCCGATGTCCGTGTAATGAAAAAGAGTTTCCGCCATTTTACATCTCCATTTTTAAAGTGTATCCACTATACCGACGAGCCCTCTCCATGCCCATAGGAAACAAACTGGTCGATCAGCCGCGCAGCCTGGCCACGGCCAGTCCCCTCGACGCCGAGACCTGGGCCGACTTCGTAAAACGCCTGCGCCATGACTATGTCGTCGCCGGGCGCGCGCGGGCGATATTTGATAGCGTTCCCAGCCGACGTTACATCTACTAGAGGACAAGCCCGGCACCGGGCTGGTTTGAAGACCGGCCGATATTCAGATAGGGATGTACGTAAGCAGTCGACATCTTCCGGTCGTAAAGGAGTGAACGCATATGGCCAGTTGCTGTCCTCTGTGGCAGACCGCATTCCGCCAAGCGCAGATGTTCAAATTCATCCGCTTAGATTCAATAAATATCAGCGACGATCAACAGTAACCGCCTCTTGAGGGACAGTCGAGATGCCAATGTCGATAGCGTAAAGCCTTTATTGATTTCCGAACTGGACTTAGTGTCAGCACCTTTTCAACATACGAAGATAAGTGCCTTTCCCCCGCTTCGGTTTAAACGCCATTTTCTGAATTAAAGGGGCAGGTTCAACACTCAACTCACTATTCGGATTTGATCAGGCATTAATAGCTTGCTTCCTATGAGTTCTGCCCGTGCTCCTTCTGGGTCAGCAGTGAACAGTATGACACGCAGATCCTCCTTCGCACGGGAGAAAGAGACATATGCAATCTTCTGAGTTACGGCGCGTTGCCGGTCAGTGGGCTCGCCGGCAGTAAGTGGCGTTAAGGTCTTACAAAAGCTGTATTGGTTCCATGCGGCCTCGACATCGTCATAGACGACCAACACCTTTGGATACTCCTCTCCTTTTACGCCATGCTGGGTACTATAGGCGGTATTGTTGTTGAGATAATCGGCGTAAGGGGCGACCATCCCAGGCGTCATTCTGAAGAGAGAGTCTGCGAGCCAGTCCCCTTTGTCTAAGCTGTGAATATCCTCATCAAACGGTTCAACCCGAGGGTCACGATCAAGATGCTCGCTTAGCCTTTCGGAAGGCTGGATGATCTGCTTTTCGATACAAAAACGAAGGATCGCTCCGATCGTCTCGGTACCCCATAAAGTCTGCAGTTGGTCAACCAAAGCCTTCGAAGTTTCAATCATCAACTTCAGTGATTTTTCCGCGTTTAATCCATCAATCGCGAAAGCCGGGCTATCGCGACGAAGCAGATTGATAATTTCTCGTTCGTCACCTTGGTTATGAGCAGTGATAAGAGGGTAGATCGTCGAAATAAATGGTTTGAGGAGGAAATGCGCACCTTCCTCAAAGGCATCTTGGGCACGAGACGATGCATAGTCGCCTGTAAAGAGTCGGTTGAGGTCAGCGAAGCCAAGCCGCCGTGCGATCATTTGACGTGCGAGGAAGAGTTTCATGACATCGTCGCGCCCTGTCCAGCCCCAGCCTTCGACTGCATCATCCATACGTGCCAACGCCCGCTCAATCTGCTCCTCTGAATAACGCCTGCGTGGTTCCGTTGGATCTTCTGCTTTGATCAGTAAAAATTCGACGCTACCTTCACATGTCGCATTTTCGCCAGCGGCGTACTGCTCAACATCCCCACGATAGGCATTTAGAAGACGGATAACACTCTTGGAACTGCGGAAATTCTCAGCTTTCTTGATAATCTCACCATTGGCAGGTGGCGCAAAATTGCCGGCACTCCGATCATAAATCTGCTGCCAAGGGTCACCGAAATAGCCGACCACAGGAAGTTCAGCGCCCGCACACACGAGGTTGAGTCCTGAGACAATACCTTCAAACGTGTCTTGCGCTTCATCGACAAAGATATATGGGAAGCGTAGGCCGATGATCCGTCTGAGAGTTTCATTATCTGCAAGCAAGTAGGTTGCAATCTCTATGACGTCGTCGTGTCCGATCTGTCCCTTGCCGTAATCACTGAAGCTGGTGTCGGCATAGTCAAAACGTTTAACTGATTCGAGAAGTGTGCGCTGTACTGTTAGCCGATCGACTTTTGCACGAGCCTTTAATGCCTTTTTGCTGTTACCCCCATTGTCATCTCCCATGGCCTTTTCTATAAGAGATGGAATACGACTTACGTATAGCGCTTGACGAATATCTTCATGAAAACGGCTAATCTGATCCCACAGGAACCCATGAAGAGTTGAAACTAGGTATAGCTCGTCGAACCCTAACCTTTTCTTTATGACCTCAACGGCACGCTTGGTAAACGTAATACAGGCAATGCGTTGACCATTTTTTCTAAGGGTACGTCCTTCATTATCCCGAACCCGATTAAGAGCGTCACCCAACGAACTAGTCTTACCCGCGCCCGCGCCGGCTATCATCGCGAAGCTGCGACGGCAATCTATGCATTTACGGACTAGTGTATCCGCTTCGCTTTCCACCCACCCTCCCATTTTATACCTCCACCGCTGTAGCGACTTCTGTCTCCGTCACCGCGGCTAGCGGGGGCGATAGGCGCGACTCAAGCCAACTTAATCCCTCGGCAATATATCCAGGGACAATCCATTCCTCGGTGCAAGCCAAAATGTCCATGGCAAAGTCAGTCTTTTTAAAATTATCCGACCGAACTCTGTCGTAGACATTCTGGTAAGCGTCGTTGAGAGACTCGGGGACGGAGATACCGATGGATAAAGCGCCGGACCGAAGCAGTCCAAAATTCTCATAGACTATGGCTTCCTCCAAAGTTCGTGGGCGCAATGTTTCGCTGGCTGCGCCATCCGCGACAAAAATATCTGTTTGGAAGGCAATGCAACGATCTTTGTCGCTGTGCTGTTTCTCAGCGGATGTCAGTGCGATCAGATCGGCGATCGTAGTCCTTCCGCAAAGTTTTTTTAGAGAAGCGTTGGAGGTTCTTGCACCGACAACGTCCGCCCGACAGGCGCTGGGATAGCCTGTGGGGGCCACGGAGTCGAGGTCAGTGATAACAAGGTAGGGGATATGAAGGAAGCTGAGCAGACCCTCGAAGCGGTGGGCATATGCCCCTCCCACCTCCAATATTGTTAGATATACAGTTCGCAATCGCCCAGCGGCGCGCTCGATCATGGACGGCATTAGCAATTTTTCAACGGCACCTTCAACAAGGATGGCAGCATCAGCGAAGAATAAGTCGCAGTGTGTTAAGCGTAGATAGCGTTTGAGGAAGGCTAGCGATTCTGACGGTGAAACCAATTTACCATCAATCGTCTCCGCCTCTGGCTGGAAGGTCCGAAGGCTTCTAACCATGGATGCATTGCGAATCCCCGTCGCGACCGTCTCACCCTCAGTATGGCATCGCTGAAAATAGCGAACTTTCTCGAAATCGACGGCTTCCATGATATGAGAGGAGTGTGTAGTTACAACAAGTTGCGGCACAAGATTAGGCTCGCCAGCTGCCTCAGCAGATTGATTGATTACCTGCCAGATGTTGGAGATGAAAGTCTGCTGCACCTGTGCGTGGAGGTGAACTTCAGGTTCCTCAATAAAGATCATCAGACATAGAGGCCTGTTCTCGGTGGTCATCACCCATTGGGAATGGAAATGCCGAGCCTGAATAGCCATGTAAATTAGGTTCTTGAAACCAAGTCCGTTATAAAGCTCCGGCAGTTCATGCTTACGGCTGGGGTCTATGTAAAGTAACTCGGTGTTCCCGCGCAGAGCACTTTCAGGGCTAAGCGAGGAGATAATCTGTAATTCCCGATCATTAATCGATGGTACGCCAAGGTGCTTGATGAGGTTGATCAGTGGGGCAAACTGCTTTGCATAGTGATCGGTTAGCTGTTTGTTGTTCTCATCGATCACGCTATGAGCATCGGCCGCAGGGCCAACCTGCTCTAAATTCTTTCGGTAGAAGGCGGCGAAGGCCGACGAGAGCCGGTTACTGCGGCTACTGTCGTCATCGTTAATGTTGCGCTGCGCGTCTACAAACTCTACCCGCAGGAGATGTTTCAAAAGACGTTTGCCTTCGTTGGGATCAAGGTAACTCGTCAAGATCTCAGGCGATGTTCCGTCCTGAATTTTCTCTTCGAGTGACGAATAGCAAACCGCAAAATGTCGGCCAAGATTTCCGTCGAGCGCCAGATATTGTGACAACGCCTTGGAGCGTGCTCCATCTTCCTCTAATGGATAAGCGGCGTTGTAACACTCGAGTAATTTCTTTGCTTCAGAGACCTCATACGACAGCCGGATTCCTACGCGTGTAAAATCTGAAAGTTTCGGCAGCAATGTGAACACCCTACCGAATGCGATACTTTCGGGGTCGATGGAGAACCACAGGTCAAGACTAATTTTGGGGAGCTGCGCCACATCTCCTGTTTTGACAAATGCGTCAAAATCGGCCATTCGAGCAACCGAGAAGTCGTGAATTTTGAAATCGCGTCCGCCGAGGAAACAGCGAAAAATTGCAGTGGCAGAAGTTTTGCCGCTATTGTTGGGGCCAACAAAAATGGACTCCCTCTCTTCAATGTCAATCTGAACATTTTCCAGTCGACGGAAATTTCGAATTGCAACACCGCTTACTCTCATAAAATCTTCCTCCCTGGCACATGAAGAGAGCAAGCAGAAAACTGGTACCCCTCGCTCCGTTTGAAATCCTAGCCTATCTATTGAAGGCTTGAATCCTTTTTAGCTTTAGATATTAGGGGGCAGTTGGCTGAGCTCCACGAGGGTAGCGACGGTGCGAAAGAGGTCGCTCTGGAACGACTGCTTTTGGCCCAGAGTGTGTAAAAACGCCTTCGCCAAAATTGAAGTGCGCGCGTCTACGTTAAATCTGAAATTTATCGGCACGTCAGCAGATGTGGATTTCGGGTAGAAGCGCGATTTTCAGTCCGGTTTTGAGTAGCTGTCGCGCTCAAAAACGTTTTTACACAGCC
>NZ_QAIU01000531.1:3991-7023 GCF_003061205.1 Pseudomonas sp. HMWF006 | reverse complement strand
AAACCGCTGAGCCCGTCGGAACTGAGCGTGTTCGACGCGATGCAGACGCGCAGCTTCGAGCAGGTACTCGGCGCGCTGAAAACCACCAGCCGGGTGAACAAGGCGCTGGCCGTCAGCTCGGCGGCACCGCGCAACCGCTACTACGCGATCAAGGAAGCGCTGATCAATACCGTGCACGCGGTGCACATTCCGTGGCGGCTGGTGCAGGCCTCAACCCTGGCGACGCTCAACGAAGAACTGGCGCGTTATCGCACGGTGTTCACCACCAACTACGACTTGCTCAATTACTGGGCGCTGCAACACAACAATGAGGCCATAGACGACCTGTTCAACGGCCCCGATGCCAGTTTCGACCTGAGCGAAAGCAGCAGTGAAAAGCCGCGCCTGCTGTACCTGCACGGCGGTCTGCACCTGGTGCGTAATCAGGACGGCACTGCGCGCAAACTGACCTCGACCGAAGGCACCCTGCTCGGCAGTTTTGCGATCAACAACACGATCAAGACGCTGGACGACGTGCCGCTGTTCGTCAACGAAGGGCCGAGCGCGGACAAGCTCAAGACCATCCGCAGTTCGGATTATCTGTCGTTCTGCTATGAGCAGTTGCTGGGGCATGGCGACAGTCTGTGCATCTTTGGCCATGCCCTGGGTGAACAGGACGCCCACATCGTGCGCGCCTTGCGGTTGGCGAAACCGAAGACCGTGGCGATCTCGATTTATCCGCGCAGTGCGGCGTTCATTCAGCATCAGAAGCGGCATTACGCGAAGGTGTTCGAGGGCACGGGCGTTGAGTTGCGTTTTTTTGATGCCAAGAGCCATGCACTCGGCAGTCCGAAACTGTCGGTGCCGGTCGAAGTTTAGTGGCGAGGTTACCGACGCCATCGCGAGCAGGCTCACGTCTACAGGGGATCGCATTTCAACTGTAGGAGTGAGCCAGCTCGCGATAGCTTTAGCCCAATCAACTCATTCTTCGGTGCTGTGCACCACCACCAGCAACTGCGCCTGCACCTCGCCCACCGAGCGGATCCGGTGTGGCTTCTGTGCATTGAAGTGCAGCGCATCGCCACGCTCGAGCAGCACCTTCTCGTTCATGAAATCGACTTCCACCTGCCCTTCGTGGACGAACAGAAACTCCTCGCCCACATGCTCCTTGAAGGTCTTGTCGGTGAATTCCTTCGCCGGGTAAATGATGAACGGCAGCAGGTTGCGATCGCTGACCTGATGCGCCAGCACCGCATACCCGGGGCTCTGATCGTTGGCCGCCAGGGACTGGCGTTCGTGGCTGCGCACCAGGCTGTAGCTGTCGAGGCTGACGCTGTCCTCGGAGAACAATTCCTCGACATTCACGTTCAGCGCTTTCGCCAGTTTCAGCGCGGCAGCGATCGACGGCGTGTTCAACCCGCGCTCGACTTTCGACAGGTAACTCTTGGTCATGCCGGATTTTTCGGCCAGCGCCTCAAGCGTCACCCCAAGTTTTTTTCTCAATAATTTCAAACGGATAGACATGCGCAGCGGTTATTCCAGCAAGGAAGCGACGATTTATACTTGCCAATGACACTTTGTGTCATATAGCCTCTTTCGTGTCATTTGCTCTCACCCAAAGGACACACACATGGCCAAGACATTAGCACTACCCAAAGAACAACTGGTCAAGCAAGCGCTGACCCAGATGCAAAAAAGCCTGGCGGATAATACGTGGACTGACCGGCAAAAGCTGGCACTGACCTGCCGGATTCTATTCGAGAATGGCCACGACTCCGGTCTGGCCGGACAAATCACCGCCCGTGGCCCACAGCCCGGCACCTATTACACTCAGCAACTGGGCCTGGGGTTCGATGAAATCACCGCGAGCAATTTGTTGCTGGTCAATGAAGACCTGGAAGTCCTCGAAGGGCACGGCATGGCCAACCCGGCCAACCGTTTCCACAGCTGGGTGTACCGCGCCCGGCCAGACGTGAACTGCATCATCCACACCCACCCGGCGCACATTGCCGCGCTGTCGATGCTGGAAGTGCCGCTGCAGATTTCCCACATGGACCTGTGCCCGCTGTACGACGACTGCGCGTTTCTCGAAGGCTGGCCGGGCGTGCCGGTGGGCAATGAAGAAGGTGAGCTGATTGCCGGCGCGCTGGGCGACAAGCGCGCGATTCTGCTTTCGCACCACGGCCAGTTGTCGACCGGCACCACGATCGAAGAAGCCTGTGTCATCGCCCAACTGATCGAACGCGCCGCCAGGCTGCAACTGCTGGCGATGGCGGCCGGCACCATCAAACCGATCATTCCGGCGCTGGGCCGCGAGGCCCATGACTGGGTGTCGAAACCCAAACGCCACGCCGCCGCTTTCAACTACTACGCCCGGCAGAACCTGCGCCAGCACGCCGATTGCCTGAACTGATTTCAGCTTTTTCCGGAGACTCATCATGTCCAACATTCACGGCATCATCGGCTACACCATCACCCCGTTCGGCGCGAACGGTGAAGGCCTCGACCTGCCGGCGCTCGGCCAGTCTATCAATCGCCTGATCGACAGCGGCGTCCACGCCATCGCCCCGCTGGGCAGCACCGGCGAAGGCGCCTACCTGAGCGACGCCGAGTGGGATCAGGTAGCCGAGTTCAGCATCAAACACGTGGCCAAACGGCTGCCGACCATCGTCAGCGTGTCCGACCTGACCACCGCCAAAGCCATACGCCGTGCACGCTTCGCCGAAGCCCACGGCGCCGACGTGGTGATGGTGCTGCCAGCCTCGTACTGGAAGCTCAGCGAAGCGGAAATCCTTGCGCACTACCGCGCCATCGGCGACAGCATCGGCGTGCCGATCATGCTCTACAACAACCCGGCCACCAGCGGCACCGACATGTCGGTGGAACTGATTCTGCGCATCGTCAACGAGGTGGAAAACGTGACCATGGTCAAGGAGAGCACCGGCGACATTCAGCGCATGCACAAGCTGCAACTGCTCGGCGACGCTCAGGTGCCCTTCTACAACGGCTGCAATCCGCTGGCGCTGGAAGCGTTTGCCGCTGGGGCCAAGGGC
>NZ_QAIU01000531.1:0-3981 GCF_003061205.1 Pseudomonas sp. HMWF006 | reverse complement strand
CCCTTGGCCCCAGCTCAATCTGGATTTATACGCGGCGTCGCTGGCCGGTGATCTGGAACGGGCGCGCGAGTTGTTCTACCGCCAGTTGCCGCTGCTGGACTTCATCTTGAAGGGTGGTTTACCGGCAACGATCAAGGCCGGGTTGCGCGAGACAGGGCTGGAGGTTGGCGATCCGCGCTTGCCAGTGTTTGCGTTGAGCGAGGCTGGGCGAGGTCAGCTGCAAGCAATCCTCGAGACCCTGCGTTGATCTCACACACACAATTACCTGTGGGAGCTGGCTTGCCAGCGATAGCGGTGTATCAGTCAACATCAATGCTGAATGATAGGCCCTCATCGCGGGCAAGCCCGCCCACAGGAGCTGTGTGAAATTTGAGAGGGAATTCAGAGCACCGGCAAGGTCTTGTCCTTGACCGTTTTGCTCGGCCCGTTGGCCTTGACGCTGGCGATGCCTTTGGCGCACGCAGCGTCATTGGTGTACGACTCGCTGCTGCCAATGATCTGATGGTTGGCAGCCTTGAGGTTGAAGTACGGATGGCCATCCCTGGTGGTCTTTTTCTCGTAGCGCTCGTCCAGCGGACTGTTGGCCTGCACCGCAGCAATGCCGTTATCGGCGGCCGCACGGGTAGTGTAGAGCTCGCTGGTGAGAATGGTTTCGGCGTTGGCGGCCTTCAGCACAAACCTGAACTGACCGTTGCTGCTTTTGCTCACTTCGTACCATCCGGACATGCTCGATTCTCCTTGGCGGTTGAGAGGTTTCGCGCCAGTGAGTAAAGACCAGCCTCAGACTTCTGTCGCCTGAAGCAGCGCCTTCGCGAGCAAGCTCGCTCCCACAAGGTTCTTCAGCGAACACAAAATTTGTGAGCACCAGAGAAAACTGTGGGGGTTTGCCCGCGATGGGGTTAACTCGGTCAGGGCTATTTCACCAGCGCCCGCACCACCGACAACTCCGGCGCACCCACCCGCCGCTGACTCAGATGCCGCGTACAACTCACCCGCAGGAACGAGGCGAAATTCACCACTTCGCCGCGATAGTCCATCACCTCTTCATACAGCTTGGCGATCAGTTGATTGGTGGTCATGCCGTCAACTTCGGCGATTTCGCTGAGGATGTCCCAGAACTGGTTTTCCAGGCGCAGCGTCGTCACCACGCCGCAGATGCGCAGCGAGCGCGAGCGGGATTCGTAGAGAATCGGATCGGCCTTGACGTAGAGCTCGCACATGGACGAATCCTCGTTACAGGGTGATTTTGGTGCCAAGCAAGCCGAGGAAACCGGCCAGCCAGTTCGGATGCGCCGGCCAGGCCGGTGCAGTGGCCAGATTGCCTTGAACGTGGCCGTCCGTCACCGGGATGTCGATGTACGTACCACCGGCCAGGCGCACTTCCGGGGCACAGGCCGGATAGGCGCTGCACTCGCGCCCTTCGAGAACGCCCGCCGCCGCCAGCAGTTGCGCACCGTGGCAGACCGCCGCAATCGGCTTGCCGGCCTTGTCGAAGGCGCGCACCAGTTCGAGGACTTTTTCGTTCAGGCGCAGGTATTCCGGCGCACGACCGCCGGGGATCAGCAGGGCGTCGTAGTCGGCTTCGGCGACCTTGGCAAAGTCGAAGTTGAGGGCGAACAGGTGACCGGGTTTCTCGCTGTAGGTCTGATCGCCTTCGAAGTCATGGATCGCGGTGCGCACGGTCTTGCCGGCGGCTTTGTCCGGGCACACGGCGTGCACGGTATGCCCGACCATTTGCAGGGCCTGGAACGGCACCATCACTTCGTAGTCTTCGACGTAATCGCCGACCAGCATCAGAATTTTTTTCGCGGCCATGGGGAGGACTCCTCTGGGAAATGCCTGGGAGTATTCAAGGTAGACCTTATCCGTTCGGGCGGGTAACAACCGGCTACTACCGAGTTGACTTCATCGCTGGCAAGCCAGCTCCCACAGGTTCTGTGTCGATCACCCATTTGGCGCTCAACTCGGACACTGTGGGAGCTGGCTTGCCAGCGATGACAAACTCGAACTGTACGCCTAAGTCTGTGCCTAGCTGTAACAGCCAGAAGTCCACGGTTTATGGCTTTATGAGGCTCGTTCCCTGCCACCCTCAATTTCGGTCTTCCTATGTCTTCGCGCGAAAACACCGGCATGGCCCTCGGCCTGCTCGGGGTTGTGATTTTCAGCCTCACCCTGCCCTTCACCCGGATCGTGGTGCAGGAACTGCATCCATTGCTCAATGGCCTGGGGCGGGCGTTGTTCGCGGCAATCCCGGCAGCGTTGCTGTTGTTGTGGCGCCGGGAAAAATGGCCGACCTGGCAGCAGATCAAAGGCCTGAACCTGGTGATCGCCGGGGTGATCCTCGGCTTCCCGGTGTTGTCGGCGTGGGCCATGCAGACCTTGCCGGCGTCCCACGGCGCACTGGTCAATGGTTTGCAGCCGCTGTGCGTGGCGCTGTATGCGGCGTGGCTGTCCCATGAACGGCCGTCGAAAGCCTTCTGGGCCTGCGCCGCGCTGGGCAGTGCGCTGGTGCTCGGTTACGCGTTGTACACCGGTGCCGGCAGCATTCAGGCCGGGGACCTGTTGATGCTCGGCGCAATTGCCGTGGGTGGCCTGGGGTATGCCGAGGGTGGGCGACTGGCGAAGGAGATGGGCGGCTGGCAGGTGATCTGCTGGGCGCTGGTGCTGTCGACGCCGCTGCTGATCGGGCCGGTGCTGTATCTGGCGCTGCAACATCACGGCGCAGTGTCGGCCAGGACCTGGTGGGCTTTTGGCTACGTCGCGCTGTTCTCGCAGTTTCTCGGGTTCTTCGCCTGGTACGCCGGGCTGGCGATGGGCGGGATTGCGCGGGTCAGTCAGATCCAGTTGCTGCAGATCTTCTTCACCATCGCGTTTTCAGCGTTGTTCTTTGGCGAACAGGTGGAGCCGATCACCTGGGTATTTGCCTGCGGGGTAATTGCGACGGTGATGCTCGGTCGCAAGACCGTCATCAAACCCCATGTGGGAGCGAGCCTGCTCGCGAAGGCCGACTGACCATCACAATGATGTCGCGAGCAGGCTTGCTTCCACAGGATCCAGGTCAGGCCAGGTAACCGTCTGCGCGCAGCAGGGTTTCCAGGCAGTGCTCGCTGATGTTGTAGAAGTCTTTCAACGCCTGAGTCTTCACCAACAACTGAGCCGGGTCCAGCGGCTCGGCGCGTTTCACCGCCAGAATCATCTTGTTCTTGTTGGTGTGTTCCAGCGAGATGAACTCGAACACCTTGGTCTCGTAACCACAGGCTTCGAGGAACAGCGCGCGCAAGCTGTCAGTGACCATTTCCGCCTGCTGGCCGAGATGCAGACCGTATTGCAGCATCGGTTTGAGCAGTGCCGGGCTCTGGATCTGCAGACGAATCTGCTTGTGGCAGCACGGCGAGCACATGATGATCGAGGCACCCGAGCGGATGCCGGTGTGGATCGCGTAATCGGTGGCGATGTCGCAGGCATGCAGGGCGATCATCACGTCCAGCTCGCTCGGCGCCACGCTGCGCACGTCACCGCACTTGAACACCAGCCCCGGGTGTTCCAGCTTCGCGGCGGCGGCGTTGCACAGGTTGACCATTTCCTCGCGCAATTCGACGCCGGTGACTTCGCCTTCGGCCTTGAGCGTGTTGCGCAGGTAATCATGGATGGCAAACGTCAGGTAACCCTTGCCCGAACCGAAATCCGCGACCCGCACCGGTTTGTCCAGCGCCAGCGGTGACGAGGTCAGGGCGTGGCTGAACACTTCGATGAACTTGTTGATTTGCTTCCACTTGCGCGACATGGCCGGGATCAGCTCGTGTTGCGCGTTGGTCACGCCGAGGTCCTTGAGGAACGGTCGACTGAGCTCCAGAAAACGGTTTTTCTCGCGGTTGTGCTCGGCGGACGGCGCTTCACGCAATTGCTGAGGTTTGCTCTTGAACAGCGAAGACTTGCCCTTTTTGCTGTATTCGAGCTGGGCTTCGTCGGTCACGGTCAGCA